>JBHELE010000189.1:0-4115 GCA_046263235.1 Actinomycetota bacterium | reverse complement strand
GCCGGCCAGGACCCCGTTCGCCTTGGCCCGAAGCTCCGCCCGGCACGCTGCGCCGCTCGGGACGGTGAGCGTTGTGGTGAGATCGGCGCCTGGTGCGTCCTCGCGAAGCGCCGACTCGATGACGGAGTGAAGGTCGGGCGGGGAAACGGACATCGGGCTCGGACCTAAAACTCGAGCGTGCAGTTCTCACAGCCGAAGGGCCCGCCCGGAAGCTGGCGGCTGTGTCCGCCGCAGCGATAGCAGCGGCGGCAATGACCGCCGAACCGGCAGTCGATCACCTCGGTGGTCTCGCCGGGCTCGTCCCACGAGGTCGCGCCCTCGGCGGGCCGCGGGATCTGGATCGACAGCAGGTGCATCGGTTCGTCGTGCGTGACGAACCCGTGGGGATGCGCCGCCGCCCGTCCGACGACGACCCCCGGCGTCAACGGCACGGGATGAGAACCGATCGACGCGGTGCCGCTTCCCTTCAGCACGATCACCCACTCCTCGGAGTCCGGATGCGTGTGGGCGTAGGCAATTTGGTTCGCCCCGAATCCCTGCAGCGAGATGTAGAAGCCCTTGCCCTGGGTGATGGGGACGCGACGGAATCCCGACGGGCAGGGAGCGATGAGGTCATCGGGAAAGGAGCTGAACACCCCGAGGTTGTTGAGGACCTCGTCGAGGTCGCCGATGGCACGCTCGGTCACCGGCGGAATCTTAGGCTTCGGCCAGACGGGCGACCAGGGCTCGCTCCTCCGGGCCGAACCACGGCGGGTCGCCGGCAGCGGCGTTCTCGGATGTTCGCCCCAGGCGCGACGTCGCCGGAATGGCGACGTGGCATCGAGGATCCGACAGGACCCATTTCAGGAGGGCCTGGGCCCACGTGCGGACCCCGAATGCATCCAAAGGGGTCAGATCGGCCTCCCGGGGAGCGCGGCGGAACAACGCACCTTTCCCCGAACGGTCGCATGATCACCACCCCGAGCCCCAAGTCGTCGGCCAGTGGGAGCAGCTCCCGTTCGATCTCCCGCTCCAGCGGGTTGTACGGGATCTGCACCGCGGTGATGCGGCCACTCCTCATGACCTCGGCCATCTCGTCGAACCCGCTCGACCGATAGATGGTCGCTCCGATCGCGACGACCCGCCCTTCTTCCTGGAGGCGGCCCAGAAGGTCCAGCCGGCGGCGCCACTCCACCAGGTTATGGACCTGGTACAGCTCCACCCGTCCGCCGAAGTAGCCGAGCGCTGCCTCCACCTGTCGCTCGGCTTCGTCGTCGTCGGGCGTCCACACCTTGGTCGCCACGAGCGCCTCGGCCCGGCGTCCGTGAAGGCAATCGCCGATAACGCGCTCCGCCTCGCCGTACATGGGCGAGGAGTCGAACAGGCGCGCGCCTGATTCCAGGGCCTCCTCGACGCGAGCACACGCCTGGCGCTCCGCGTCGGCACCTCGCACGTCGAACGTCCGCCAAGAGCCGACGCCGACGACCGGCACCGTGAGGCCGGTGTCACCAAGTTGCCGCTGCTCCATGGCCGTCGTCCAGTGTGTCACCGCGGCCCCTAGACTCGTCCCGGTGCGCACAGGACACGCCGATCTCCCCCTCCATGGCGGCCGCGCTCCGCGGTGGCTGTTCGAGCGTATGGTCCTGCTGGCCAGGGAGATCTCGCTGGCGATCCTGGCGGAGGAGGGCCCCCAGGGTCTGATGACCCGCCTCGCGGACCCGGTCTGGTTCCAGGCCTTCGGGTGTGTCCTGGGGTTCGACTGGCACTCCAGCGGGCTCACCACGACGGCGTGCGGAGCCCTGAAGGAAGGACTCCGCGGCGTTGGAACCGGGATGGTCGTGGCCGGCGGAAAGGGCAAGACCTCGCGGAAGACTCCGGCGGAGATCGAAGCCGCCTGCGAGGGGAACGGGATGGAGGCCGGACCGCTGGTTCGAGCGTCCCGGCTCTCGGCGAAGGTCGATTCGGCCGCGGTGCAGGATGGTTACCAGATCTACCACCACACGTTCGTCATCGGGCCCGACGGCACGTGGGCCGTCATCCAGCAGGGGATGAACGAAGCGACCGGGATGGCGCGGCGCTACCACTGGCTGACGGCACGGCGATTCGACTCGGATCCCCACGCCGCCGTCGCCGGCTCCACGACTCGACCCGGCCGGATCGTGCTGAACCTCGTGGCGTCCGAGGGCGAGGAGAATCGAACGACCGCGTCGGCGCTGGCCCGCGAGGGCCCGGATCACGTCGCGCGGGAGATCGAGCTGATGCGGTCGCTGTCGCTGCCACGCCATCACCACGTTCGTGTCGACGATCTCCACCCGGAGCGGCTGCGCAAGGTCCTGCTCGCGGCATACGAGGCGCAGCCGTCCGACTTCACCGACCTGCTGGCGGTCCCCGGAGTCGGAGCCAAGGGACTCCGCGCGCTTTCCCTGGTTGCCGAGCTCGCCTACGGCGCGCCGGCGTCGGTACGGGATCCCGTCTCGTACGCGTTCGCCCACGGGGGAAAGGACGGCACGCCGTTCGCCGTGGACCGCGAGACGTACGACGCAACGATCGAGTCGCTTCGTCGTGCCGTCGCCGAAGCGAAGACCGGCCGAACGGACAAGGTCGACGCCTTGCGGAGGTTGGCGAGGCTGGGGGCGGGGTCGGCGGGTGTCTAGTCGACGCTGAGCGCACGCAGCAGGTCGAGCGCCTCGGCGCACGTGTCGCACACCGGCCGCTCGCTGGGCTGGTGGCACCTCGAGCAGAGCAGGGTCTGTCCGGGCTCCGGCTCCGGGTCGTCGTCCGACACCACCGGGCGCGGTTCGAACTTCGGCTCGAAGGGATCTAAGGCTTCGGTCGGGGACAACGGGCGGTTCGAGCGGCTCTTCGTCTTCCTCTTGTTTCCCTTGCCGGTCCCTCTGCCGTTCGCGTTCGTGCGCGAGTGGCCGTTCGACTGGCCGTCTTGCTCCTCCCTTGGCCTCAGCTCCGCATAGAGGTCAACGGAGGGGACGACCGGTTCTGCGAAGAGGGTCGGATCCTCCTCCGGGAGTGCCAGCTCGACCTCGGGGAGCGATCGCTCTCGATCGGCGTCCCGCTCGGCCCGGCGACGGAGGCGAAGCACCCCCCGCCGTCGCCGGCTGCCGTTCGCGGTGGCCGGGGCGGGGACGTTCGATGCGCCGACGGGCTCGACCTCCGGCTCGGGGTCGGGGCCGCCGGCCGCGGCAACCTCGAGGGGTTCGAGCTCCGGCCCGGCGGCCGGCGGACGGGTTTTCGAGCGCCGCAGGCCGAGTAGTCGGCGGGACCGTTTCGTCGCGCCACCACGGATCGCCTCGGGCGCCGTCGCCGCGGCGGGCCCCTCGGG
Organism: Actinomycetota bacterium; assembly: GCA_046263235.1. Lineage (GTDB taxonomy): Bacteria > Actinomycetota > UBA4738 > UBA4738 > UBA4738 > JBHELE01. The sequence continues at coordinate 799 of JBHELE010000189.1, read as the reverse complement.
GGCCGACGCTGCTGAGGCCGTCGAGGCCGGGTCCGGAGCCGAGTCGGCCTCGGCGTCGACCTGGATGCGGGCGTTACGCGCGACCTCCTCGGTGAGCGGCCGGCCCGAACGGCGCTCGACGCGGCGCTGGGTCGGAGGACGCCGTTTCGGCCGACGGCCGGCGGCCGACGCCGATGGGCGGCGCGCCCGCGGCTTCTTCGAGACCGGGGGTCGCGCGGCCGGCTTGTCCTTCGCCGGGGCCTCCGCGGGTGCCTCCGACGCTCGTTCCTCGGCCGGAGGCTCGGACCGGGCGGCGTCCTCCCGACGAACAAGCGGCTCGGCCCCGTGCGGCATCCCGGCCGGCGCCGATGGTGCACGAAGGTCCGGGGCACGGGGGACGCCCCGCCGCATCAAGACGGGCATCTGCGGGCGGGTCCACGAAGGGGCTGGAGGCGGTGGCGGCACCGGAGCCGCTGGGTATGCCTCGATCGTCGTCGGCGGTTGGATCGACGACTCCTGTTCGACTCCCGCGGCGGTTTGGATCTCTGGTTCGGCCTGGGCGGCGTCAACGTTGCCGTCCCCTTCGAACTTCGCCTCACCCTCCTGCTCGCTGTGCGCGTCAGGCCCCGGCTCGATCGTCGGCACGGCAGCGTCCGAGTCAGCGTCTTCGCCCTGCCCTTCGCGGGGGGCTTGTACGGCCGCGTCGATTGGTTCGAGATCTGGCGCGGCCGATGCGTCGGCCTCGGCGGCCGCCGCGGCCTCGGGGACCGCTTCGGGCTCCCCTATCGGGTCGGTCCGCTCATTGCTGCGCTGCGTACGC
>JBHELE010000188.1:0-2611 GCA_046263235.1 Actinomycetota bacterium | reverse complement strand
ACGGCCACCGCCGCCTCCGGCTCGGCGTTCGCCGGGTGGTCCGGGGCCTGCTCGGGGTCCGCGGCCACCTGCACGGTGACCATGGACGCGGCCAAGACCGCCACGGCGACGTTCGGGACCGGGACCACGCCCCCTCCGGGCGGGACCCAGACGCTGACGGTGACCAAGAGCGGCACCGGCGCCGGTCGGGTGACCTCGTCTCCGGCGGGGATCCCCTGAGGCAGCGACTGCTCGGAGGCCTACGCCTCCGGCACATCCGTGACCCTCACGGCCACCGCCGCCTCCGGCTCCACCTTCACCGGCTGGTCCGGGGCCTGCTCGGGGACCGCGGCCACCTGCACGGTGACCATGGACGCGGCCAAGACGGCCACGGCGACCTTCGCCAAGGTCTAGAGAAGGAAGAACGACGCTGCGAGGGGCGCCTCCGGGCGCCCCTCGCACCTTCTCAGGGCTGGTTCTCCCCGTGGAAGATCTCGGAGACCGACTCGTCCTCGAACACGGCCTGGAGCGCCGACGCGATGATCGGGGCGATCGAGAGCACGGTGAGCTTCTCGATCCGCTTCTCCTCGGCGATCGGCAGGGTGTTCGTGACGACGACCCGCTGGATCGGGGACTCCTCGAGCCTGGGGATGGCCTTCCCGCTGAGGACCGGGTGCGTGGCGGCCGCGTAGATCGCCGAGGCGCCCTCGCGGTCCAGCGCCTTGGCGCCCTCCACGATCGTCCCGGCCGTGTCGATCATGTCGTCGACGAGGATGCACGAGCGGCCCGTGACCTCGCCGACGACGCCGATGGTCTCGACCTTGTGGGCCTCGTGGCGGGACCGCCGCTTCTCGATGATAGCCAGATCGGCCCCGATGAGGCCGGCCAGCCGCTCGGCCGTCTTCACCCTCCCGGCATCGGGCGCCACCACGACGAGGTGGTCGCCGGCCAGGCCTAGCTGGTTCTGGAGGATGTCCGAGAGCAGCGGCAGCGCGGTGAGGTGGTCCACGGGGAAGTCGAAGAACCCCTGGATCTGCCCGCTGTGGAGGTCCACCGAGACGACCCGGTCCGCCCCGGCCACCGTGAGGATGTCGGCGACCAGCTTCCCCGAGATCGGCTCACGGGCAAGCGCCTTCTTGTCCTGCCGCGAGTAGCCGAAGTAGGGGACGACCGCCGTGATCCGCTTGGCCGACGCTCTCTTCAGGGCGTCGATCATGATGGCCTGCTCCATGATCGACTCGTTCACCGGGTCGGCGTGCGTCTGGATCACGAAGGCGTCGGTCCCCCGGACGCTCTCCTCGTACCGGACGTAGATCTCGCCGCTGGCGAACCGCGACAGGTGGGGGTCGGTCAGCGTTACCCCCAGCGTGTCGGCGATCTCCTGGGCCAGCGTCGGATGCGCCGTCCCCGAGAACAGCATCATCCGCTTCTTGGTGACGATCTCCCGTGCCTGAGCCACGGCCTCCCCCCTCAGTGCTTCCCCTTGCCCTTCCTCCGCGCCTGCGCCTGCCGCCGGTCGGCGTAGCCCTCCACGACCTTCTGCTCAGACCGCTCGACCGCCAGCGCCCCCGGCGGCACGTCGCGAGTGATCGTCGAGCCCGCCCCGGTCCATCCGCGTTTCCCCACCTTCACCGGCGCCACGAGCATCGTATCGGACCCGATCCGGGCCTCGTCGCCGATCACCGTCCGGTGCTTCTCGAAGCCGTCGTAGTTGACGGTGACCGTTCCCGCCCCGATGTTCGCGTCGGCGCCGATCTCCGCGTCCCCCACGTACGAGAGGTGCGGGACCTTGCTCCCCTTGCCCACCCGCGAGTTCTTCACCTCGACGAACGTCCCGACCCTGGCGCCCTCCGCCAGGACGGTGCCCGGCCGGATGCTGGCGAACGGGCCGACCTGCGCCCTGGGCCCGATGCGAGACTCGCGGACCACGGCGAACTGGACCTCAGCCTCCTCGCCGACGATCGAGTCGATCAGCCGGACGGATGGCCCCACGCGGGCGCCGGCGGCGATCCTCGTCGCGCCCTCCAGGTAGGTGTTGGGCAGGATGACGGCGTCGGCGGCGATCCGGACCTCCACGTTGATGTAGGTCGAGGCGGGGTCCAGCACCGTCACCCCGGCGCCCATGTGCGCCTCGTTGATCCGCCGCCGCATCGCCTCGCTGACCCGGGCCAGCGACGCCCGCGAGTTGCCGTCCAGCGCCCCGCCGAAGTCGGCGGTCAGGGCACGGACGTCCTCTCCCTTGTCGGAGAGGATCTCCAGGACGTCCGGGAGGTAGTACTCACGCTGGCGGTTGTTGCGGTCCACGGCCGGCAGCGCGCGGAAGAGGTCGTCACGCCGGAAGACGTACACGCTCGTGGCCACCTCGTGGATCGCCCGCTCCTCCGGCGTGGCGTCGCGCTCCTCGGCGATCCGGACCAGGCGGTCGGCCTGTCGGACCACACGACCGTACCCGGTGGCATCGGGGAGGACGGTCGTCTGCACGGTGGCCGACGGGACCTTGCGCCGGTGGAGCGCGACCAGCGAGCGGAGCATCTCGGCGGTCAGCAGCGGGCTATCGCCCGGGACGACCAGCACGTCGTCGGCCTCGGCCACCCCCTGCTCGGCGACCATCGCGGCGTGTCCCGTGCCAAGC
>JBHELE010000187.1:0-4471 GCA_046263235.1 Actinomycetota bacterium | reverse complement strand
GGAGCAGTACGACCAGTTCATCGAGCAGATGAAGAAGATCTCGCCCCTGCGCCAAGTCGGCGAGCCGGAGGACCAGGCGTATCTGATCCTGTATCTGGCGTCCGATGCCTCGAAGTTCTCGACCGGCAACATCTGGCGCGCCAACGGCGGCCAGGCCATGGTCTGGTAAGGCTGCCCTACTCCCGCTCCAGCGCGTACGCCACGGCCTTGTCCACGTCCATCTCCGAACCCTCCTGCAGCAGCCGGTCCACGGCGTCGTCCCCGAGAGCGGCCCGCGCCGCGGGGATCGGGTCGTCGAACGTGTGGGTGGCCATCGGCGCCCCGCCACCGATGGTGTCCCGAATCCGGTTCGCCGCTCCGACCAGGCGAACCGCCCTCTCGAGCGCGCCCACCGCGCCATCCAGGCCGGCCACCGCCTCCAGCACCATGGATACGCCGGCCACGTTCTCCATATCACGGAACATGGTGAGGGCCTCCGACAGGACCTCGCGGGCCCGTTCCGTGTGGCCCTGCAAGAACAGGGTCGCGCCGACCGCGGCCTGCCCGTCGGCGATCTGGAACCGGTTGCCAGCCTCCCGAGCGATGGCCACTTCCTCCTCGAGCAGTGGCAGCGCCGCGTCCAGGTCGCGCTTCATGAGATAGCCGTACCCGAGTGATCCGGCCGTCTCGGCGACCCGCGTTGGGTGACCGATCTCCCGGGCGAGGGCCAGCGCTTCCTCGAACAGCGGGATCGCCGCGTCGTAATCGAACCTGAGCGCGGGGACGAAGGCCAAGTTGCTGATCGCCTCGGCCAGCCGAATGCGATCGTCGAGCGTCCGGTACAGGGCGAGGGCGTCCGAGTAATGCCGTTCGGTCAGGTCGAGATCGTTCCTCCAGTACGCCAGGCCGCCCGCCGCCGTGAGCGCCAACGCCAGCGCCGCCGGATGATCGGTTGCGTTCGGCATCTGGAGCAGCTCCTCCATCCACGCGTATCCCTCGCGAAGGTGCCCGCGCTGGAACCAGAACCGCCAGATCGACCCTCCCAGGATCAGGCCGATCTCGGCCTCGCCGTTTGAGATGGCCCATCGAAGGGCTGCCCGGACGTTGTCGTGTTCGCGTTCAAAGCGGTCGAGCCACACATGGTCGTCGGGGCCGACGAATTCGGCCTCGGCCCGTTCGGCGAGCGCCTGGAAGTAGCGAGCATGCCGGCGGCTAATCTCGTCCTCGCCGGCTTCGGCCAGGCGCTCGGCGGCGAACTCGCGGATCGTCTCGAGCATGCCGAATCGAGCCTCGCCGTGCGGCGACTCCGTCCGTCGAAGGAGGCTCTTGTCGACGAGGGACCCAACGACGTCGAGGGTTTCGACCCCGAGCTCACCGTCCGGGTTGCACACCGCCTCCATCGCGTCCAGCGTGGCGCCTCCGGCAAACGCGGCGAGGCGGGCGAAGAACCGCCGCTCGCCCTCGTCGAGGAGGTCGTGGCTCCAGGCGATGGCGTTTCGAAGCGTGCGCTGCCGCTCGGGCAGGTTCTTGGCCCCGCCGGTGAGCAGGGGCAGCCGGCGCCCCAGGCGGGACAGGATCTCGTCGGGTGAGAGCACCTTGATCCGGACCGCCGCCAGCTCGATGGCCAACGGCAATCCGTCCAGTCGCACGCAGATCTCGGCCACCGCCGGCGCGTTCTCGTTCGTCACCACGAAGTCGCTTCGAACGGCGCGCGCTCGTTCGATGAACAGGGCCACCGCCTCGTACTGGGACACCTGCTCCAGCCCGGGGAGATGCGCGGTGTCCGGGAGGCCCAGCGGAGGGACGGCGAATTCCTGCTCTCCGTACAGGTGCAGCGGGATCCGGCTCGTCACCAGGACGCGCACCTTGGGCGCCCCACCGATTAGCTCCTCCACGATCCCGGCCGCCTCGACGACTTGTTCGAAGTTGTCCAGGACCAACAGGGCGCTGCGGTCCCGGAGGTACTCCCGCACCGTGTCGACCGGCCTGCGTTCGACCTGCTCGCTCAAGCCGAGAGCGAGGGCAATCACGGAAGGGACGAGCTCCACATCGGTGATCGGCGAGAGGTCGATGAAGAACGCGCCGTCGGGGAACTCCGGGAGCATCGTGCGGGCAGCCTCGAGGGAGAGCCGCGTCTTTCCCGCTCCTCCCGGCCCGGTCAGCGTGACCAGCCGGTGCCGCCGGACCAGCGCCACCACGGCGTCGACGTCGTCGCGCCGCCCGATGAAGCTCGAACGCTCCGGCGGCAGGTTGTTCGGCCGCGCTTCCAACGATTTGAGCTCCGGAAAATCGCTGGCGAGGCCTTCGACGACCAGGTCGTATAGACGCTCGGCGTTCGCCAGATCCTTCAAGCGGTGCTGGCCGAGATCACGGACGGCGACGCCCTCCGGGAGGTCGTGTTCGATCAGGGCCCGTGTCGCGTCGGACATGACGACCTGGCCTCCGTGCGAGGCCGCGGAGATCCGGGCGGCGCGGTTCACGTCGAGCCCGAGGTAGTCGCCGTTGCGGACCCTCCCCTCGCCGGTGTGCATTCCCATTCGGACTCGAAGCGGTTCGCCGTGCGGCCACACGGCGGCGGCCAGCCCCCGCTGCGCCGCGACCGCCGCGTGCACCGCTCGGGTCGGGCTCTCGAACACTGCGAAGAACGAGTCGCCCTCGGTGCGAATCTCCGTTCCGCCGCCGGAGGCGATGGCCTCCCGCATGATCCGCTGGTGCTCCTGTTGGACGACGTCGTATCGGTCGCCGAGCTCTTGCAGCATCCGGGTCGAGCCCTCGATGTCCGTGAACAGGAAGGTGACGATCCCTTCCGGGAGCGCCGTCATGCCGCCGCCTCCAGGATCTCCCGTTCTTTCTCGGGCGCCAGGCCGACCTTCAGGCCGGGCAGGCCGCGTTCGCGGTCCCACGCCACCAGATCGCGCACGGTCGTCTCGAACGGCCGGTGACGGAGCCCGGCCCCGACGGCCTTGCTCACGTCGTACGTGTGGGCGCCTCGATCGTCCGGGTGCCACATGGGCAGCCACTCCCAGCGTTCGTCACCGAGCTCGACCAGGAACCGCTCGGGCACCCATTCCAGCTCGGTGTCGGCGCCGGATGCCATCCGTGCCGTGTCGAGGACATCCAGCATGGTGATCGGTCGGTCGGGACCGACCACCCCGTATACGTCGGCGTCGCCCGCCTCGATCCGATCCAGCATGAACGAAGCGAGGTCCCGAACGTCGACCACCTGGAACGGCCCGTCCGGGGGCCCCGGGGCCAGCATCCTTCCGCCCGCCGCCGCGCGCCGCACCCAGTACGTGAACCGATCGGTGGGATCGTGAGGCCCGACGATGTACCCCGGGCGGACGATCAGCAGCCGGTCGCCCCACGCCGTCCGCGCCTCGACCTCGCACGCAACCTTGAGCGGGCCGTACGTCTCGGCCGTGATCTCCTCGGTGTCCGGGAAGGGCGGCTCGTGGAGCGCCGTTCGTTCGTTCGCACCCATGGGCATCGGATCGGCATGGACCGACAGGGTCGACACCAACGTGTACTGCTCGACATTATCCCGAAGCGCGGCCGCCACGTCGCGCACGAGTCGCGGGACGTACGCGCAGGTATCCAGGACCGCGTCCCATCTCCCGCCGCCGATGGCCCCGAGCCCCCCGTCGCGGTCGCCGTGAACGTGTTCCGCGTCCGGGAACCCTTCAGGCTCGGTCGACCCGCGGTGAAAGACCGTCACCACGTGTCCCTCGCGGACCGCCTCCTCGACGAATGCCCGGCCGACGAACTGCGTTCCCCCGATGACCAACAGCCTCATCGGCTGAAGACTAGCGAGCCTGGGCGGAACGAATCAGGTTCGATAGACCGAGACCGCCATCCCGACGTAGAGCTCGGGAAGGACCCGGTCCATGGCTGGAACGGTGACCCTCACACAGCCGTGGCTCGCCGGGTACGGCGGCACCGAACCCGAGCCATGGATCGCGATGTGCGTGGCGAAGAAGTTCGATTCGTACATCGGGCCGACGCTGCTCTCGTACCAGTCGGGGATGTACTGAAAGATGTGGAAGTCGCCGGTCGGGGTCGACGCCACGTGCTGCGATCCATCCGCGTAGCTCTGCAACCCACCGCCGGTGGAGACGTCGACGATGCGCACGATCTCGTTGCGGTCGAGCAGATACAGGACCTGCTTCGTCAGATCGATCTCGACCCGCGGGGCCGACCCTTTCCGTTGCGGCTTGGGGGCCTTCGGCCGGTACAGCGCGTCCCACAGGTCACGGTCGACACCCGCGTCGCGGTCCATGCCTTTGACCTTCCTGAACGCGACCACGGCATGCTCGGTGTCGTAGCCGAAGCGCCCGTCGACGACGCCGACGTCGTAGCGCAGATCGGCCAGGCGCCGCTGCAGCGCGAGGACGGCCTTGCCGTCGTCCCCCGGTTCGAGCGAGGACGAGTACGCCGGGCCGTAATCCCCGAGACGCTTCACCGTGCCGCCGACGACCCTCACCCAGTACCGGCG
>JBHELE010000186.1:0-3160 GCA_046263235.1 Actinomycetota bacterium | reverse complement strand
AGGTAGACCCGGGACCCGCGCCGTCTGTCGTTCGAATGGGAGCAGCGCACGGCGGTGGTCGAACTAACCTTCTGCCCGGAGCCGAGCTTCCGACGGTGTCCCAAGCGCCACTCGAGGCAGGCCTTCCGCCTCGGTCAGCTGCACGCGATGCCCCTCGGCGAGTCTTGGCGCCGGACCCTGGACCCCGGCCGCTATGCGCTGGAAGCCTTCCTCACCTTCCCGGGCGGCGACGCCAGCTACGCGTGGCGGCTGATCGTCCGACGCTAGCCGGGCGGGCGATCCCTACAGGCGGGGCTTCAGGATGAACAGCCCTTCCTCGATGCCGCTCACCAGGACGACCCCGTTCTTGAAGAAGGGGTAGGCGCTCCAGGCGCCGTTGAACTCCGGGATGTTGTCCGGCGGCCAGATGTCGAAGAACGCGACCTGCTTCTTGAACGGCCGGACGATCCGGAGACCCGCCCGGTAGTTGGCCTCGTAGATCAGGCCGCCCTTGACGAACAGGTTGTGGTCGATCGCCGCCGTCGGATGCGTGTAGACCGCGACCAGCTTCGGATTCTCCAGGTTTGTCACGTTGAAGTAGCGCGTCTTCGTGTTGTGCCCGTGCTCCTGCTCGTCGAGCTCATCGTCCAGGGCGAACAGCGTCTGACCCTTGTATAGCCAGCCCTGGTGGGTGTAGCCGACGCCGCGGTACGTCGTACGCGACAGCATCACCGGATCGCCCTTGTCGGTGACGTCGGTGATCGTGAGCGTGTCCTCGTTCGAGCTGAAGCAGATCTCGCTCCCCCGGTGCTTCCGGTCCGGGCCCCGGTAGATCACGCAGTGGGTATCGTGGCTGTACCCGTCCTTCCCGAAGCAGCCCGCGAACTTGGGGTTCTGGGGGTCGCGGATGTTAACCATGTGCAGGCCCTCGTTGCACGTGTCGCTGCCGGAGACGTACGCGAACCCCGTGTCCTCGTTGATGTCCACGGTGTGAGCGCTCCCGAACCGCGTGTAGAACGCGGTCTCCCCGAACACCTTGGAGACGGGCGGATCTCGCAGCTCGCGAAGGTCGAACACCGAGAGGCCATGGTCGAAGGCCAGGTCCGACACGATGAACGCGTGGTTCTTGTACTCCTCGACATCGCGCCAGATGGAAGGGATGGTCGGGGTGCGCAGCTGGCCCACGAAGATGGGGTCCCGCGGTTTGCTGATGTCGACGAACGCCGTCCCGTTGGCCATGCCCAAGATCGCGTAGTCCTTGCCGGTCACCGGGTCGGTCCAGCCCCAGACGTCGTTCGCGGTGGCTCCGCCCATCTCGGCCAGCGGGACGAACGAGAGCAGGTCGACCTTCTTGCACGGGAAGGGGCCGGCCCGGCCGTTCTCGCACTCGATCGGCCCCAGCGGCCGGGTGAACCGGGCCGCCGCCCGGTCGGCCAGGATCGCCTTCGTGACCCGCTCCAGGTAGCTGGACGGCCTCCCGGTCCCCAGGCCCCCGGCGTCGCCGGCCTGGGGCACGAGCACGAGCGACGCGGCGGCCAACGCCAGCCCCCGGCCGAGACGCCGCCATGCGCTCCGTGTGATGGCGTTCACGTGGACCAGGGTTCTGCGTACGACCCGGCGAATCCTGCCCCGGCGGGGCGAAGGATCACCGAAGCGGCGCCAGCAGCCGATCCGCCAGCTTCGCCGGAAGCAGATCTCGGTTGTCGCGGGTGAGGCGAAGCACCTCGAAGCGGCGCTTGAGGGCGTCGGTGAAGGGGTCTCGGTGAACGTGAACGGTCGCCACGACGGCAGCCTGGCCGCTCAGGAGACGCTCCACCGCCTCCCGGAAGCGCGCCGAGGCGAGCTCCATCTTGCCCAGCTCGTCGATGACCACCACGCCCGGCCGCCCGGGGTCCTCGAGCGCGGGCAGGGCCACCCGCTCGAACGCCTCCACGTCGACGCCGTACCTCCCGACACGGGGCGGTCCCGGGATGCGCTGGTGGGCGAGCACGGCGCGCTCGCCGTCGACGGCCTCGACGGCGAAGCCGACGCGACGGCCGCCCTCCCGGAGCTCCGCCGTGGTGAACCCGCGGACCGGGACGCCTGCCCGGCGGAGCGCATCGACCAGACGGCGCGCCGCTGTGGTCTTGCCGGCGCCGGGCCGAGCCTCGATCAGGACCCGGACCGTCACCCGGCTCGATCGAAGGCGGCCAGTCGCTTGAGGGCATCCAGCTTGTCCCTGCGGCCGGCCCGGGCCTCGCGGAGGGCACGGCGGAGCGACTCCACGGTGGCGTCGTACGTCTCGCGGTCGACGGGGAACGGCGTGCCGTCCTTCCCGCCGTGGGCGAAGGCGTACGAGACGGGATCCCGCACGCTGGCAGGCTCGCCGTAGGTCAGCTCGGCCACCATGGCCAGCGCCCGGAGCCCCTTGGCGCCCACCCCGGGGACCGCCAGGAGGTCGGTGTACCGCTCCGGCTGGGCCTCGTAGGCTCGGAGGAGCACCCGCTCCACCCGCGCCGGGTCGAGATCGGCCACCCGCACCGCGTGGCGGTGGGGCATCGCGAGCTCCCGCATCCTGCCGAGCTCCCGGATCACCGGGCCGGGCCCGAGGCGCGCCAGCTCGGCCGAAACCCGGCGGTTCCCTTCACCCTCCCCGGCCACGAGGTTGAGCACCTCGCCCGGCCCGGGTCCGGCCACGGCGGCGTGGGGGTCGGCGTCGAACCGACGCGCGGTGAGCCAGTGATACCGCCGCGCGGTCCCGGACGACTCGTTCATCCCCTGCTGGACCATGGCCTATGACCCGTCATCGGCCAGGACGGAGACGTGGTGGTAGACCTGGAACCCGTCCTGGACCGCAGACGAGTCCACCTTGGCGGCGAGGCGGCTGGCTAGGACCAAGGGCCCGGCGTCGAGCCCGGTCCGTTCGCACGCGACCTCGAGCTCGGCCGGGGTCCGCCGCGACGCCCGGCCCTTCCCGCCGGCCACCGTGACGCCCGTCTCGTGCTCGAGGCCGCGAAGCCCATCCTTCAGCGCGCCGCACACCGTCGTGGTGACGCCGCTGGAGTGCCAGTCGAAGCCCAGGACGCAGCCGAAGGCCTGGAACCACACCGGGTCCGAGAGCCGCCGCAGCAGCCCGGCCGAACCCTCCTGCGCCGCCACCGCGAGGGCGACCTCGCGGGCGAGGGCGGTCATCCGCTCGAAC
>JBHELE010000185.1:0-3623 GCA_046263235.1 Actinomycetota bacterium | reverse complement strand
CGCGGCTCGCCGGCAGCGATTTGCTCGTCGCTCAGTCACATACATGGAGGGGCACGATCCATTTCCACATGGGACGGTGGGATGAGGGCCTCGCCGAACTGGAGATGGGGTCGAAGATCGAATCGGACCTCCCGGGGGTGTTCACAGGGCTCTCCCTGGCGACCGAGCTGATGTACCGGGCGTACGCGGACCCCGAAGGAGCACGCGGGATCATCGACGCCACGCGGACCAGGCTTCCGGTGCCCGGCCGGCCGAGGGGCTGGGGATCATGGGCCCTCGCGCTGGCTCACGCCGAAGCGCACTTCGTCATGGGCAACGATGAGGAGGTTGCCGCGCTGTACCCGGTGATTCGCGACAGCATCGACGACGGCGTCCTGTTTCGAGCGTTCGGGTGGCTGCCGGTCGAAGGCGTGGCCGGAGCAGCCGCCGGTCTCGCCGGAGACTGGGAGCAGGCCGAGCGCCACTTCGCCTCCGCAAACGAGGTGATCGACCGGCTCGGATACGTCTATCACAAGCCCGAGATCCAACGATTCGAGGGCGCATTCCTTCTCCGGCGGGGTGGGCCAGGCGACGGCGACCGAGCCCGAGCGCTCCTCACGGCCGCCGTCGACGAGTACCGCCGAATCGGGATGGTCAAGCACGCCGAGATGTGCGAGGCCCTGCTCGCGGAAGCGGTGACCGGCTCCACGCTGCCGGCGTGACCGACGAGCACGCCGACGGCGGTCACGCGGCCGACCGTCGTGGTCGCCGAAGGCCGTGGGGGCCTTCGTACAAGCCTCCAGAGGTCGACTGGGACGTCACGCCTCGTCCAGCATCGGCCTCGGCCATCTCGCTGAAGCAGCAGACAGACGTCACGGACTCGAACGCCCTGGGAAACGTTCACGGTGGCGTCGTGATGAAGCTGGTCGACACCGCCGGCGGCCTCGCGGCCATGCGCCATTGCGGCGGCCCGGTCGTCACCGTTGCCATGGACGAGATGGTGTTCATGGAGCCGGTGTTCGTCGGCGACGTCGTCACCGTCCAGGCCATGGTCAACGAGACGTTTCGGACCTCGCTCGAGGTCGGGGTGAGGGTCGAAGCCGAGAACGTCTACACCGGGCAGAAGGTCCACACATCCAGCGCCTACCTCGTGTACGTGGCGCTCGACCGCGACGGACAGCCTCGCCCCGTCCCTCCGGTCGCGGCCGAGAACGAGGAGCAACGGCAGCGCCAGCGGGAAGCGAAGCTTCGGCGAGAGGCCCGGCTGGCGAAGAAGCAGGCGATCCTGAAGGCTTGCGCCGAGCGCGGCGAGGTCTAGCCGAAAGCCGTCTAACAGCCGAAGGGACCGGCCGTGACGGCCGGTCCCTTCGCTCCGGTGTTCGCCTGCTATCTACCCGCCTGGCAAGAAGACGCAGATCCGGATGCCCACCACCGGGACGGTGATGTCGAGGAAGGCGCCTCGGCAACTGCCGACGGTCGGCCCACCGCCGCCGCCGCCTCCGCCGCCGTCGTCATCGCACGGAGGGGGCATGTGACCGCCCGGGTTCGGGCACTTCGGTCCGCCGCCATTGCCGCCGCCGCCCGGCTTCCCGTTACACGGCGGGGGCGTGTGGCCACCCGGGTTCGGACACTTGATGCCCTGGGCCTTCGGGCTCTTGCTTGGCGTCTGAGTTGACGTCTGAGTTGACGTCTGAGTCGTGGTCGTGCTGGGCGTCGTCACCGAAACGACGTCGGCCCCGGTAGCCGTGACCGTCGTCAAGGTGGCATCCGTGGCGCCTGTGAGGGTCCCGGATGCGCCCGCGGTCGCCGCCGGGATGACGGCGAGCAGGCTGGCCATGCATATCGCGAGCAAGATTCTTCTCACGGACACTCCTTCGACCTCCGCGGGGCGGCCACGTGATCGGAACTAACTGGCACCGCACCTCCTTCCCCGACGGGGGCGCCGTTCTCGGTCCACCGAGATTGAGGTCTTACCCGGAGCCTCTGTCTAGACAAACGTGACTAGCCCCTTCGCGGGTTGACAGGGTTACCGGCACAACCCAAGCTGTCGGGCGTGAGGGGTCGAGCTCTTGCGCTGTTGCTTTCCGCTCTGCTCGTGGTCGCCCTTGCGGGGATGGCGCTCGCGGCCCGCCGCGGGCCGACCTCGGCCGAGGCCTCTGCGCACGCGAAGGCCCATGGTGCGCTCGGACAGCAGTCCAACGACGACGAAGCGATCGAGGACGGCGGGGTCCACGGCGGACCCATCGAGCGATTCCACGGCCCCGGGTGTGACGTGCCGGACGGTGCCGATCTCCCAGAAGGGAACTGGACCCACGGCGACTACGTCACCGCGTGGGCCGAGACCGGTGACGAGGCGAAGGTGCAGGAGGCCGCGCACAGCCGGTGCGGAAAGCCGGCACACGCCGCGGCCGGCCACGGCAAGAAGGGGACCCCGCCGGGCCTGGCCAAGAACCCGAACAAGGTCCCCGGCGCCAGTAAGGGGCCGGCCGAGCCCCAACCACCCGCGCATACGTAGGTCCCCGCTCTGAGGGTCCATGACGGGATTCGAGGCAGCTGCCGGACGCCAAGCCAGCAGCGCCAACCCGGTCGGCGTCGCGCTCGTCGACGTCCCGCATCTCTTCCGTGCGGGGTTGGTCCTGCTCCTGGACAGCCAGCAGGACATGGAGGTCGTCGTCGACGCAGGGATCGCGGGGGACGCGCTCGAGGGGATCCAGCGGATCTCCCCCCGTCGCCCAACCGTCGCCGTGGTCGGGCTGACGCTCACCGGGGAGCGAGACTCGTTCTGGCTGATCCGCGCGATCCAAGAGCGATTCCCTTCGGTGCCCATCCTGGCCAGCGCCTCCCATGCGACGGACCTGGCCGTAGCGCGGGCCATCGATGCCGGTGCCAGCGGGTTCGTCGACAAGGACTCCGACCCTGAGGTCTTTCTCGACGCGGTTCGGCGAACGGCACGTGGCGAGAGCATCTTGGCGGGTGTTCCCGACGACTGGGCCGCCACCATCTGGAAATCGGAGCTCACGCTCGAAGCTCCTTTCCTGACCCCGCGCGAGATCGAGGTCCTCAACGCGGCATCGGAAGGCTTGACCGCCAGGCAGATCGGTCGACGGCTCGGCCTTCGCGAGCGAACGGTCACCACGCACCTCACCCGCATCTACAGGAAGCTCGGCGCCGACAGCCGCGTGTCGGCGATCACGCGGGCCGCCGAGTGGGGGCTGGTTTCCTCACGCGATCGAACCGGATAGCGTCGGCGCCCAACGGCGCTCAATCCCGAGCGGACACGAGGGAGGCGTTCGGTTGAGCGGAAAGCTGCGCCTGGTGCTCCTGAGCTTCCTGATGCTGTTCGTGGAGCTCGCGCTGATCCGCTGGACGGGGTCGAACGTGCTCTACCTCTCGTACTTCTCGAACTTCGTGCTGCTGGGAAGCTTCCTCGGGATCGGGGTGGGGTTTCTCCGAGCGAGGAGGAGGAACGATCTCTCCCCCTGGGCGTCCACGGCGCTGGCGTTCTTCGTCGCCTTCGTCCTGGTGTTCCGAGTCGAAATCGACCGAACCGGGAACGAGCTCATCTACTTCGGTGCCCAGGCATCGGGGCTTCCCATCTGGATCACCCTGCCGATCGTCTTCATCGCCGTTGCGGTGGTGATGGC
>JBHELE010000184.1:0-6934 GCA_046263235.1 Actinomycetota bacterium | reverse complement strand
GTACCGCCGTGCTCAACGCGGACGACCAGGTCGTGATGTCGTACCGCGCTCGTACGTCGGCCCGCGTGGTGACCTACGGGACCACCTCGGGCGACATTCGCGCCGACCGGGTCGAGATCGACGCCGACGGACGGGCCCGTTTCGACCTGGTTTCGGAGACCGGGCGGGCGTCCGTCGCTCTGCCGGTCCCTGGCGAGCACATGGTTCCGAATGCCTTGGCGGCGGCGGCGGTCGGGATTTCATTGGGGATCCCGGTCGACGACTGTGCGGCGGCGCTCGCCGAGGCGCGCATCTCGGCCGGCCGAATGGAGGTGTTCGACACGCCCGGCGGGATCCGGGTCGTCAACGACGCGTACAACGCCAACCCGACATCGATGGCCGCCGCGCTCCGCGCGGTGCGATGGATGTCGGGGGCCCGACGATCCGTCGCCGTCCTCGGTCACATGGCGGAGCTCGGGCCGATCGGGCCTCAGGAGCACGATCGGATCGGACAGCTCGTGGCCCGCCTGGGCATCGGCCTCCTGGTGGTGGTGGGGGACGACGCGGAGCTAATCGCCGTGGCGGCAGAGCGAGAGGGCGTGGAACCCGAACGGATCCATCGAGTCGACGACGTCGAAGACGCGATCCATCTCCTGCCCGGCCTCCTTCGCGCCGGCGACGTCGTGCTCGTGAAGGCGTCCAGGGTCGTACGGCTGGAACGGCTGGCCGGGGCACTGGGAGGCCCCGACGGAGCATCGGCTCCCCGGGACGATTCGTTCGCCGCGGTGAAAGGTGCCGGGGCGTGACCGCCATCCTCATCGCCGCGGCGCTCGGGCTGTTCACGACCCTGCTCGGCACGCCGATGGCCATTCGCCTGTTCAAGGTGTGGGGCTGGGGCCAGCGGATCCGGGAGGACGGCCCCCAGGGGCACCTGGAGAAGATGGGGACCCCCACGATGGGCGGTGTCGTCATCGTGGCCGGAATGGTTCTGGCATACATCGGGGGGCGGCTCGCCGTCGGGAAGTTCGACCTCAGCAGGTCGTTCACCGACGCCACGGCGGCGGGATGGGCAGTGCTGGGGGTCGCCGTCGGTCTCGCCGTCGTCGGCGGCATCGACGATCTCATCAAGATCCGCCGTCAGCGATCGCTCGGTCTCAACAAGACAGCGAAGATCGTGGGCCAGGCGGTGGTGGCGGTGGGGTTCACGGCGATCGCGCTGCATCTGACCCACGTCACCACCGATCTCACGTTCATCCGCGACACCGGCCTGAGGCTCGGGATCGTGTTCTATCTGTGGGTGTTCGTGATGGTCGCGGCGTCGTCGAACGGCGTGAACCTCACCGACGGTCTCGACGGCCTGGCCTCCGGGTCCACGGCGCTCGTGTTGGCGGCCTACGTGATCATCTCGTTCTGGCAGTTCCGGCACTCGTGCGCGGCCCCGGTGGCGGGGCCGGCATGTTACGAGCACGTCAGCGTCGGCGTGGCGCTCGATCTGGCCGTGGTGGCGTCGGGGGCGCTCGGGGCCGTGGCGGGGTTCCTGTGGTGGAACGCCGCGCCGGCCCGCATCTTCATGGGCGATACTGGCGCGCTGGCGCTGGGGGGGCTCCTCGCCGCGTTGGCCATCATGACGTCGACCCAGCTCCTCCTGCTCGTCCTTGGCGGTCTATACGCGCTCGAGACCACGTCGGTGATCATTCAGGTCGCGGCGTTTCGCCTCACCGGGAGACGAGTGTTCCGGATGGCGCCGATCCATCACCACTTCGAGCTGGCCGGGTGGCCGGAGTTCACGGTGATCGTCCGGTTCTGGATCCTGGCCGGCCTGGCCGTGGCGTTCGGGCTGGGGTTGTTCTACGCGGACTTCCTGGCGCGGGGAGGCACGACGTGACCGCGGCGTTCGACGGGCACCGGGTGGTCGTGATCGGGCTGGGCGTGAGCGGGCGGGCCGCCGCCGAGGCGTTGGCTGCCGAGGGGGCGGAGGTGTGGGTGAGCGAGGCCCGTCCGCCCGACGAGATCGCGCCGTGGCCGGATGGTGCCGGCGTCGACGTGCGGGCCGGCGGGCATCGGCCGGAGCACCTGGACGGAGCGACCCTGGCCGTGGTCAGCCCAGGCGTTCCCGAGCACGCTCCGGTGATCCGCTGGGCGTTGGAGCGAGGCCTCCCGGTGTGGAGCGAGCTCGAGGTCGGGGCCCGCCTGTGCCGCGTCCCCTACGTCGCCGTGACCGGCACGAACGGCAAGACCACGACCACGGAGATGGTCGCCGAGATGATGACGCAGGCCGGACTTCGTGCCCGCGCGTGCGGGAACGTCGGGTATCCGTTCGCTACCGCGGCGCGGCAGTCGTTCGATGCACTGGCCGTCGAGGCGTCGTCGTTTCAGCTTCGGTTCACCGAGACCCTTCACCCCCGTGTGTCCGTTCTGGTCAACCTGTCTCCGGACCACCTGGACTGGCACGGCTCGATGGCCGCGTACGCCGAAGCGAAGGCGCGTGTGTTCGGCTCCCAGCGCGCCGGCGACGTTCACATCGGCAATGCGGACGACCCCGAGGCGCGCGCGATCTCCGCGGAGGCGCCATGCGAGGTGCGATGGTTTCGGGAGGGACCTCCGGAGCCCGGGCAGATCGGGGTCGAAGGCGGGGCGGTCGTGGCCCGGAATGGAACGCGCCGGGAGCTGGGGGCGCCTCGTGGTGGGTCGCGCGCGTTCCTCATCGACGCAGCCGCCGCATCGGCGGCGTCGCTCGCGTTCGGTCTCGGCGCCGAACCGGTCGGCCGGGCCCTGGCCGCCGCCTCGCCCGGCCCGCATCGGGGACAGGAGGTCGCCCGCCTCGGATCGGTCGTGTTCGTCGACGACTCGCAGGCCACCAATCCCCAGGCGGCCCTCGCCTCGCTGATCGGGCGAACGGACGTCGTGTTGATCGCCGGCGGGGTGGCCAAGGGCCTCGACCTCAGCCCCCTTCGTGCGGCTGCCCCCAGCCTCGCGGCGGTTGTGGCGATCGGCGAGGCCGCGGAGGCCCTGCGGTCGGTCTTCGCCGACGCGGCGCCCGTCCACGTGGCGACCACGATGGAGGAGGCCGTCGCCGCGGCGGCCGACCTGGTGCCTCCCGACGGGATTGTGCTGCTGGCTCCGGCGTGTGCGAGCTTCGACATGTTCCGCGACTACCGCGAGCGCGGCGATCGGTTCGCGGCCGCAGCGCGCGCCGTGGTCGAGAAACGGCGCCGGCGGGTCCGGCGGGAGGACACCCATGCGTAGCGAGGCGGCGCTTCGAGGTCCGGCCCTGCGGCCCATTCGCCCTGCGGAGCGCTCTCCCACCGCCGCCCGGGTGAGGGACGAACGAGCGGCGCGCCGGATCCTGGTGACGCTCGTCGCGTCGGCGGGAGGGCTCACGCTGCTCGGATTGGTGATGGTGCTCTCGGCGAGCTCGGTGTCGGCATTCGCCGAATACGGTTCGAGCTTCCTGTTCTTCAAGCGGCAGGTGATCTATGCGGTCACCGGAGCCGTCGCCGCGGTCACCGTGTCGCGCGTCAGATACGACGTGTGGAGGAAGGCCTGGAAGCCGTTGCTGGTCGTGACCGTCATCCTCCTGTGCCTGGTGCTGCATCCCTCGACGGGCACGACGGCCGGCGGCTCTGCTCGTTGGATCTCGCTGGGCCCGCTCTCGGTTCAACCGTCCGAGATGGCGAAGCTCGTCGTGATCATCGCCGTCGCGTCGATCATGGCCGGGAGCATGCGATACCTCGCCGACACCATCGTGTGGGCGGTTCCGTTGTTGGCCGTCGTGGGGTTCGTTTCGATCCTGATCCTCCTCCAACCTGACTTCGGGACGACGGTGGTGCTCACGCTGACCGTGCTCGTGATGTTGTTCGTCGCCGGCGTGCGCCTCCGGCTGCTTGCCCTGTCCACCCTGGCGTTTTCGGGACTCGGGGCGGCGCTGGTCATGTTCTTCGACTACCGGCGAACGAGGTTCCTGGCGTTCCTCCACCCGTGGGCGGACCCTCACTCGACCGGGTACCAGATCATCCAGTCGCTGTACGCGCTGGGCTCCGGGCATCTCTTCGGGGTCGGGCTGGGCGCGAGCCGGCAGAAGTGGATGTACGTTCCGAACGCGCACACCGACTTCATCTTCGCCATCCTCGGCGAGGAGCTGGGATTGATCGGCGAGGTCGCGGTGCTGGCGCTGTTCGGGGCACTGCTGTGGGCGGGGATCCGGACCGCTTTGCGGGCCCGCGACCCGTTCGGCCGGTTCCTGGCGGGGGGGATCACCGCATGGTTCGGTCTGCAGGCGTTGATCAACCTCGGGGCCGTCACCGGGGTGTTGCCGATCACGGGGGTCCCGCTGCCGTTCATCTCCTACGGGGGCTCGTCGTTGGTGATGTCGATGGTGGGGGTCGGCATCCTGTGGTCGATCGCCCGGACGACGTCGCCCTCACCGGCGGCGGGCCGAGCCGGCCGGTCCTGACCGACCGCCGAAGTATGCGCATCGTCATCGGGGGGGGAGGAACCGCGGGACACGTGTATCCGGGCCTGGCCGCCGCCGCCACGCTTCGGGAGCGCGGGCACGAGGTGACGTTCGTGGGCACCGAACGCGGAGTGGAGTCGCGGCTCGTCCCCGCCGCGGGGTTCGATCTCCGCATTCTCGAGGCCGCGCCGTTCGTTCGGCGTCCGTCGGTCGCCGCCCTTCGCGCGCCGGTCGTCGCGCTGCGTGCCACGGGGCGATGCCAAGAATACGTGCGGGGGGCAGACGTCGTGGTCGGCATGGGCGGATACGTCAGCGTCCCGGCGGTCATGGCGGCGAGGCGCGAAGGCGTCCCGGTGGTCCTGCACGAGCAAAACGCCGTCCCGGGTCTGGCGAACCGGGTGCTCTCTCGCGTGGCAGCGTCGGTGGGCGTGGCGTTCTCGGACGCCGCCGGCCGGTTCCCTCGGCGGAGCCGGCCCCGGATCGTGGTGACGGGAAACCCCGTGCGGCCCGAGATCCGGAGCGTGCCGCTCGACCGCGATGCATTGGCGAAGGAAGCGCGTCAGGACCTGGGCCTCGACGACGATCGTCGCACGGTCGTCATCTTCGGCGGGAGCCAAGGCGCGTTGCACATCGACCAGGCGGCCGCGGGAGCGTGCCGGCTTCTCGCCGACCGCGAAGACCTGCAGGTCGTGCTGATCACCGGTCTGGCGCACCTCGAGGACACTCGCCGCGGTCTGATGCCCTCCGGATCGCTCGTGGTTCGAACCTTCGGGTATGTGGATCGAATGGACCTGGCGTACGCCTGCGCCGATCTCGTGGTGAGCCGGGCCGGCGCCACGACCATCGCCGAGGTGACCGTCTGCGGGCTTCCGGCCCTGCTCATCCCGTATCCGCACGCTACCGGCCGGCACCAGGAGGCGAACGCTCGGTCGCTCCAACGAGCGGGAGGAGCGAGCGTGCTCGTTGACCCTCAGCTCTCGGCGGCGACCCTGGCAGAGCGGATCGACGCGCTCATCGGTCACGAAGAGCGGCTGGCGGCGATGGCAGAGCGGTCGGCGGCATTCGGTCAGCCGGACGCTGCCGAGCGCCTCGCCGACCTGACCACGCAAGCTGCCGGCAGCTGATGAGTCCCGACCCGATGCCGCCCTCGATTCCCGACGCCTCCCGGTGGCGCCGCCTGCACCTCATCGGGATCGGTGGAGCCGGCATGAGCGGCATCGCGAAACTGTTGCTGGCCCGGGGCGTCCACGTCACCGGATCGGACCTCAAGGCATCCGAGGGTCTCACCGGTCTGGAGGATCTCGGCGCCACGGTGTTCGTGGGGCACCGCGCGGAGCAGGTCGGGTCGCCCGACGCCGTGGTGATCTCCTCGGCGATTCGCCCGGAGAACCCGGAGCTCCGGGCGGCCGAGGCGGCCGGAATCCCGGTTCTCATGCGGGCCGAGGTGCTGGCCGCACTCATGGCGGGACGGCGCGGGATCGCGGTGGCGGGGACCCACGGCAAGACCACGACCACATCGATGATCGCGGTCATGCTGTCGAGGCTCGGTCTGTCTCCCTCCTTCGTGATCGGGGGCGACCTGAACGAAAGTGGATCGGGAGCGCAACACGGCTCCGGTGACCTGTTCGTGGCCGAGGCCGACGAGAGCGATGGTTCGTTCCTGCTGCTGCGTCCGGACGTCGGCGTGGTCACGAACGTCGAGGAGGATCATGTGGACTTCTACCGGACCCGCGATGCGGTGGAGGCCGCGTTCGCCGAGTTCGGTGGGCACGCCGGCGTGGTGGTGGCTTGCTGGGACGACCCCGGTGTCCGGCGCGCGCTCGGTGCGATCTCCGATCGCGTCGTGAGCTATGGCGAGGCCGAAGGTGGACGTGTCGTCGTTCGCCAGGGGGCGCGCGATGAAGCGGCCGTCATCGCGGTTGGCGACGAGCACGTGCCGGTGTGGTTGGCGGTGCCCGGACGCCACAACGTCCTGAACGCCGCCGCCGCCCTCGCGGTGGCAGACGTCCTGGGCCTCCCCGTGGCCGCCGCCGCGAAGGCGCTCGAGTCCTTCACCGGCGTGCGACGACGGTTCGAGCGACGGGGAACCGCGGCGGGAGCCACGTTCGTCGACGACTACGCGCACCACCCAACGGAGATCGCGGCAACGATCGAGACGGCCCGCCGCATCGCCTCGAATGGCGCCGGCCCGTGGAGGAGGATCGTGGCGGTGTTCCAACCGCATCGATACAGCCGCACGGAGGCCATGTGGCGGCCGCTCGGGGAGAGCCTCGGCGGGGCGGATGTCGTCGTCGTCACCGACGTCTACGGCGCCGGCGAGGACCCGATCCCCGGGATCAGCGGAAAGCTCGTCGTTGACGCGATCGCGGAGTCGGCGCCGGGGCGACGAGTCGTCTACCTGCCTCGGCGCTCCGAGGTCGCGGCGTTTTTGGCCTCGGACGTTCGCGACGGCGACCTGGTCATCACCCTCGGAGCCGGTGACATCACGATGGTGGGAGACGA
>JBHELE010000183.1:0-3468 GCA_046263235.1 Actinomycetota bacterium | reverse complement strand
GCGGCGTGTCTGCTGCTCTCGTCCGCGCAGCGCGCCCTCTCCACGCCGGTCCGGCGGCTTCGTCGCTCGATCGACACGGTCGAGGGGCGGATCGTGTTGCGGGACGGCTCGGTCGAGCCCCTGGACTCGAATGCCTTGCGCACGGCCCCCGAAGCCGCGTTGAGGATCCTCTCCGTCGCCGTCCCGCTGCTGGCGGTGGCGGTCCTGGTCGCGCGGGTGATGTAGCCGGCGTGGTACGGGCGTTCCGGATCGTGGTGGCGGTCGCGAGCGTCGTCGCGATCGTTGCCGGGATCGCTGGCGTGGTGTTCGGCGAGTCCGGGGTCCTCGGAACTCACGTCGTGACTCCGAATGTCGACAGCGAGCTTCGCTTCTTCTCCGCCTGGTACGTCGTCGCCGGCGTCCTGCTGCTCTTGGCGCTGCCGAACGTCGAACGGGAAGCTCGCACGGTCCGTACCGTCTTCGCCGGCTTCTTCCTGGCGGGGTGCGGTCGAGCCATCTCGATGGTGACTGTGGGCCGGCCCCACGGTATGTACGTCGTGCTCATGGCGATCGAGCTGGCCCTGCCGCTCGTCGTGGTGCCGTGGCACGGCAGACTGGCCCGGCGATCGTCGGCGGTCGCCTCCCGGGGTTCCCGGTCCGGCTCAACGGTCGTTCCGCGTGATTCTAGTTAGGCTGGGCCGATGGACTCGGGTCCCCCCACCGGCACGATCGGCGAGCTCCGCGCGGCCGGCTATCCGGATCGAACCGTCAAGGACGAGCTACGGGACAGTCTGCTCGACCGGATGAGTCGGGGCGAGCCGCTGTTCCCCACCATCGTCGGGTTCGACGAATCGGTGATCCCGGCGCTCGAGCGGGCCATCCTCGCCGGCCACGACATCATCCTGCTGGGGGAGCGCGGGCAGGCCAAGACGAGGCTGATCCGTCACCTCGTGCAGCTGCTCGACGAGTGGACCCCGGTCATCGCCGGCTGTGAGGTGAACGATCACCCCTACCGCCCGATCTGTGCGCGGTGTCGCGGGCTGGTCGACGCCGAGGGCGACGCCGTCGCCATCGAATGGATCGGTCGGGACCGCCGCTACGCCGAGAAGCTGGCCACGCCGGACATCAACGTCGGCGACCTCATCGGCGACGTCGACCCCATCCGGGTCGCCGAGGGCCGGTACCTGTCCGACGAGCTCACCATCCACTACGGCCTCATCCCCCGGACCAATCGGGGCATCATGGCCATCAATGAGCTTCCCGACCTCCCGGAACGAATCCAGGTCTCGCTGTTCAATATCCTGGAGGAGCGCGACGTGCAGATCCGGGGGTACCGCATTCGCCTGCCGCTGGACGTGCTGCTGGTGGCGACGGCGAACCCCGAGGACTACACGCACCGCGGCCGGATCGTGTCGCCGCTCAAGGACCGCTTCGGGACGCAGGTTCGAACGCACTACCCGGAGACCCTGGCCGAGGAGATCCGCATCATGGATCAGGAGGCCCGCCCGGGCGCGGGCAGAGACCGCACCGCGGTCCGGGTTCCGGAGTTCATGAAGGAGATCGTCGCGGCGCTTTCGGCGGAGCTTCGGCGCTCCGCCCAGGTGAACCAGCGAAGCGGGCTGTCCGTTCGATATTCGATCGGCAACCTGGAGACCTTGGTGGCGGCGGCGCTTCGCCGGGCCGCCCGCGCCGGCGAGACCGAGGCCGTCCCACGCGTGGTCGACCTCCCCGCGGTCCTGGCCGGGTCGATCGGCCGGGTCGAGTTCGACGCCGTCGAGGAGGGGCGCGAGGAGGAGATCGTCCTGCGGGCCATGCGCCAGGCCATCCTGGAGGTGTTTCGGCATCGTCTCGCGGGGTTCGACTTCGGCCCGGTGCTGTCTCGGTTCGGCGAAGACTTCTCGGCCGAGACGGCCGAGCTGATGGCGGCCGGCGAGTTCCTCCAGCAGTTCGGCGACGTCCCCGGGTTGGCCAAGCTGCTCTCGCGGGTGGGGATCGAAGAGGAAAGCCCCGGACTCGCCGCGTCGGCGCTCGAGTTCGCGCTGGAGGGTCTGCACCTGTCGCGGCGGCTCAACAAGGACGGCGCCGGCCGGGTCGGCGCGTATCGCTACGAGGGCATCGATCGCCCGTAACGGGATGCTCGCGGCGCTCCCATGCACCACGGTGGGCTGCGAGATCCACGCGGTCGTCGGATACGCCATCGTCGGTGGGTGGGCGGTCCTGCTCCTGGGCGGGATCGCGCTGATCCTCGCGAAACGACTTCCCGTCACGTGGTTCTGGCGGCTGCTCGCCGTCCTGCAGGGCCTGCTGCTGGTGCAGCTGGTGGCGGGGATCGCGTTGCTCGTGACCGGGCACCGCCAGGGGATCCTGCACTACGCGTACGGAATCGTGTTCCCGGTCGTCGTGCTGGTCGCCGCGCACGTCCTGGGGCGGGGGATGGAGGACGAACGGGACAGCCTGAAGGTTTTCACCGCCGCGTCGTTCTTCGTCTTCGGCCTGACCCTTCGCGCGCTCACCACCGGGCTCGGCCTCCCGTAGCGCCGAAAGTTTTCTCGGGCGGCGTGCCCGGCGTACAATCCGCGGGTTCGCCCGCGACATCTGGAGGCCGCCGATGGCTGGGCACCACGACGAGAAGGTCGAGTACCTGTCGAAGGTGCCGATGTTCTCCGCCTGCAATCAGAAGGAGCTGCGCCGGGTCGCCTCGGCCGTGGATCGCGTGGACGTCCCGAAGGGTGAGGTGCTCATGACCGAAGGGACGCCCGGCCACGACTTCTTCGTGATCGTCGACGGCAAGGCCAAGGTCACGCTGCGAGACCATCACCTGGCCACGCTGGGCCCGGGAGAGTTCCTGGGCGAGATGGCGCTCCTCGACCAGGGGCCACGCTCGGCGACCGCGGTGGCCCAGACGCCGATGACGCTCTTGGTGCTCACCGCTCGCGACTTCTCGCGCATCCTGGAGGAGGTTCCGGTGGTGACGAAGAAGATCATGCGCGGGATGGCCGGCCGGCTTCGCGAGATCGACAGGTCTCCCGCGTTCTAGGACCGGCTCCCTCTCGCCCTTCTCTCGAACCGCAGTACGCTGCCCGGCATGCGGTTTCGCTATTCGCGGTGGGACGGCACACAGGATCCGCTCGGTCCGGACGTCTCCACCAGCGACCTGCTGGAAGAGCTCTCCGGCGAGCTCCTGTCCGGGCAGGATGCCGACCAGGCGCTGAGCCGCCTCATCCGCCAGGGCATGCGCGGACGGTTCACCGGTCTCGACGCGCTGCGCGCTCGGCTCCGGCAGGCCCGTCGGCGAGATCAGGAGCGGCTCGACCTGGAGGGACCGCTGGCCGAGGTGCGGGACAACCTGGGTGAGCTCGTGGAGGACGAACGCCGAACCCTGTCGTTCCGGGCCGAAGACGACGCCCGGCTGCGCGAGCAGTTCCTCGATTCGCTGCCACCCGATCCCGCCGGGCAGCTCCGGGAGCTCCGCGAGTATCGGTTCGTCGA
>JBHELE010000182.1:0-3670 GCA_046263235.1 Actinomycetota bacterium | reverse complement strand
GGTCAAGGAAGAGACCCCGTATCTCCGGTCGGACATCGACTGGATCAGCAAACCCCCTGCCGGAGAGGACTGTCCCTCGGACGCCGCGTTTCGGACGGGAGTGGTCCGGAAGATCATGAACGCCGACGGCACGAACGCCTTCACGCCCGTGCCGGCCAACCAGATCGACGGCGCGTCGACCGGGTACGTCGTGGCCGGGGTCGACCTCGGCGAGCCCGGGCAACCGGAGGAGGATGGCAGGCTCGTCGGCGAAGCCGAACGCGGCGGCGAGCCTGAAGAGAGCGGCGCGGCCACCGCCCGAGACACGAAGCCGAAAGAGGTGAAGAGCGGAAACTTCCTGACGCTGTTCGACGTCGGCCGAAACAAGGACGGGTCGGCTCGCATTCCGCGGACGGGCCGGCGCATCTCGGTGCCGACGTACAAGTCCCCCCCCGCGGCGCCGCAGCGCGGCAGCCTGGCGCTGCTGAGCACGCTGGACGGCCGGCTCACCAACGCCCAGGAGGCCGTCGATCCGGCCACGGGCCGACGGCTTCTGTACACGCAGCACACCATCGCCGGTGGGGCCGGGTCGATGGTGCGGTGGTATCGGATCGACCCGGGGCGCGCCGGAGCGGTGGCGTACAGCATCTCCCACCCCACGCTGTACGTGTACAACGGCGCGATCTCGACGGATAGGGTCCGGCGGGGCGACACGAAGGCCTTCGGCGACATGGTCGTGGTCGGGGTCAGCACGTCGTCGGCTAACCATCGGATCCAGATCCGCATGGCGTCCAAGGTGCGAGACCAGCCGATGTCGCCGCTGGTGGTCGTGCGCACCTCCACCGGACCCCACGAGGACTTCACGTGCTTCGGCGAGGACGGCGAGCCTGCGGTGTGCCGGTGGGGCGACTATTCCGCCGCCACGCCCGATCCGGCGGCCAGCCCGTCGGGAGCGCACGGGATCGTGTGGCTCACCAACATGTGGTCGGGGATCGGGGAGCCCGTCTTCGGCGCGAACTACTGGCGCACCTGGAGCTGGGCGGCCCGGATCTGAGCTACGGCGCCACCACGTTCAGGGCACCCGGAACCAGCTCGATCTCCAACGAACCGATCCGGTCGTGGAGCTCGCCGTCCAGGGCGAAGTGGCGCGGCGCGTCGAGCCGGAGCTCGACGCGCCGCGCCCTCGTCCGAACCACCCGGGAGCCCCACGTTCGGTCGCGGAGCAGGAGGAGTGCCAGGGCCCGGCGGCCGGCCGGTCCGGGCGACAACCGCAAGAGCCACAGGTCCAGGGCGCCGGCGTCGAGGCGGTCTCGCCGGCCGATCCGTCCCCCCGAGGCCTCGTAGTCGTTGTTTCCGACGAAGACCGCCCACGCTTCCAAGCTCCGCGCGTCGCCGTCGGCCGTGACGACGCCCGTGACCGGGGCCGCGCTCCGGACGGCCCTGATGGCGGCCCCGGCCTGGGCGAGGTAGTGCCCGACCCGGCCCGCTCGTTCTTCGCGCTCCCGAAGGATCTCCGGATATAGACCGACCGCGGCGTTGTTGACGAACCACCGCTGGCCGCACCGGCCGAGGTCGATGCGCCGCACCACCCCGCGAACCAACGCCTGGATCGCGACGTCGTCGTCGTGGATGCCGAGGTCTCGGGCGAAGTGGTTCATCCTGCCGGCCGGGAGCACGGCAAGGACGCCGGCAGGACCGAGATGCTGCACGACCGCGTTCACCGTCCCATCACCGCCGGCGACGATGACGACCCGTCCATCCTCCACGGCGGCGTGGACGGTCCCGGCCAGGTCGAGGTCCGGTTGCAGCTCGACCACGTCCACGTCACCGAGTCGCCGCCGCGTCCGGGAGATCAGGTCGGCTTCATGGCCTCGGGCGCTCGGGTTGGCGATGAGCAGGAACGCCATCACGTCGGCGCGGTGGCGCCACCAGTTCGTGTCCGAAGCAGCGCCACCCCGATCCCGACCCACGCCGCTCCCAGGGCTGCCCCACCCAGGACGTCGGTGAGCCAGTGCACCCCCAGGTACAGGCGGGTGTACGCGACGACCATCGCCATGACGCCGGCCAGGCCCCAAGCCGCCCACCGGAGACGACTTCGCCACGAACCGCCCAGGGCGAACGCCGCCAGCCCGTACCCCGCAACGGCGTTCACGGTGTGCCCCGAGGGGAACGACGACCCGGCCGCGTCGGCGACGCTCGTCGCGGCAGGGGGCCGCGGCCGGTCGACGATGACCTTCAACGCGTTCGACGTGACGACGGCGCCGGCGAGCGCCGCCGCGAGGATGAGGGCCACGCGCGAGGAGCGACCGTGGGCGACGACCCACCAGGCCACGGCCAGCACGACGGGTGCAACCACGACGATCGAACCGGCCCACGTCAACGTCCGTGCGCCGGTGGTCTGCCACGAGTCGCGGTGCGCCACCAGGAACGTCTGAACGGCGGAGTCGACGGACGGCAGGAGGGCGGCGTACACGACCGCGGCCTAGATGCTGCCGCTGAAGGTGTCGCAGGCGCCCGGGTCGCCGCTCCGGTACCCCGTCTGAAACCACTGCGTGCGCTGCGCCGACGACCCGTGCGTCCACCGCTCGGGATCTACCCGTTGGCCCGCCGAGCGCTGGATGCGGTCGTCGCCGACGGACGCGGCGGCGGTGAGCCCCTCTTCGACGTCGCCGGTCTCCAGCAGGTTCTCCTGGTACGCGCTGTGCGCCCACACCCCGGCGTAGCAGTCGGCCTGGAGCTCCAGGCGGACCGAGAGCTCGTTCGCCTCCGACGGACGCCGCTGTTGCTCCTGGCGCATCCGTCCTTCGGTCCCGAGCAGCGTCTGCACGTGATGGCCGAACTCGTGCGCGATCACGTACGCCTGCGCGAAGTCGCCCGGCGCGTCGAACCGCTGGCTGAGCTCGCGGAAGAACCCCAGGTCCAGGTAGACCTTCCGGTCGGCGGGGCAGTAGAACGGACCGGTTTCGGACGATGCCGGCCCGCACCCCGATTGCGTCTGCCCGTCGAACAGCACCAGCTTCGTGCTCTGGTACGTGCGGCCACTACTGGCGAAGTCTTGCCGCCACGAGTCCTGGACATCGTCCACGACGAAGCCCATGAACTCGACCAGCTCGGCATCGGCGTTCGGCGCCCCCGCCACGCGCTCCCCGCCACCGGGTCCGGGTCCGGAGCCTCCCCCGAGCACGCCTGACATGAATAGAACCACCAGGACGACGGCGATGAGGACGATGCCGGAGATCCCGCCTCCCATGGGGATGGGAAGGCCGAACCCGCCACCGCGTCCCAACCGGCCGAGCCCGCCGAAGCCACCGCCGAACCCCTGTCCCCGGCGGTCCTCGATCTGGTTTCCGCCCCTCCCGCGTTTCCATCGCACGGGGTCAATCTGCCCACGCGGGGCGGCCTCGAACCGGCATCGTGGGTCGGCAGAAGCCCATGGGCGCGCTCACGCCCGGCGCTGCCAGGGTGGGTTGACCGACGCGAGTATACGCAGTATAGTCCTCCGACCTGGTGGTATACGCGGTATATGAGGAGGTCGGATGACGATCGCTCCGAGCTTGCTGGCGATCCTCGACGAGGAGCCGACGTACGGACTCCGGCTGAAGAACGAGTTCGAGGCCCGGACCGGCGGCGTGTGGCCCCTGACCGTCGGCCACGTCTACGCCACGCTGGGCCGCCTCGAGCGGGCCGGAAT
>JBHELE010000181.1:0-3067 GCA_046263235.1 Actinomycetota bacterium | reverse complement strand
GTCCATGTACGAGAGCACGGTGATGTTGAGGCCGGCACCGTCCATGATCGGACCGAGCGGATAGAGGCCCACGAGCTTGGCCCCGGCGAAGTACAGGGGGATGGGCGGGCCCGGGACGTTCGAGATCACGAGGT
Organism: Actinomycetota bacterium; assembly: GCA_046263235.1. Taxonomy (GTDB): domain Bacteria; phylum Actinomycetota; class UBA4738; order UBA4738; family UBA4738; genus JBHELE01. The sequence continues at coordinate 2,933 of JBHELE010000181.1, read as the reverse complement.
TGTGGAGCACCGGGTGGCGCTCGACGAGCTTCAACGACGAATAGGCCCGCGCGGCCAGCGAGAACGTCGTGGGCGCGGCGAACTGGGCCCAGTCCTGAAGCAGGTCCGCCCCGATCGCCTTGTGCTGCTCCTTCGCGCCCCTGTTGGCCTCGTGGATCGCCTTCAGCCGCTCGAGAGGATCGGCGACGTCGGTGGCCAGCGACATCAGCAGGGCGGAGACCTTGTTGGTGCCGACGACGCCCTTCTCCTCCTCCTCCCGAACCGACACCGGAACCGCCGCGATCAACGACTTGGGGGGCAGCTCCTTGCGTTCCTCCAGATAGCGCCGAAGCGCGCCGGACGCGACGGCCAGGACGACGTCATTGACCGTCGTGCCGAACGTCCGCTTGACGTGCTTGATGTCGTCGAGGGACACGCGGGCGTAGGCCACCTTCCGGTGCGGAGTGATGGCCTTGTTGAACGACGTTCGGGGCGCGGTGAACGGCGCCGGCATCCCCGCGCCCATCTGCCGACCGATCCGAATCACGGACGTCACCGTTCCGAGCGTCCGACCGAGGATCCCGACCAGACCGAACGGTCTCGTCACGCGGGACACGAAGGCCCGGCCCAACATCTCCAGGTCCGATGGCTTTCGCTCCGGTCTCCAATCGTCCTTCGGCGGCGGTTTCTCCTCCGGCTCGGCCGTGAGGTCGAACAGGTGCACCAGCACGTTCGCTCCCGAGACCCCGTCGATGGTCGAGTGATGCATCTTCGCCACGACGGCGATGTGGCCGTTCTCCAGCCCCTCCACGACCCACACCTCCCACAGCGGTCGCGTGCGGTCGAGGGGACGGCCGGCGATGTCGGCGGCGATCTCGGCGAGCTGCTCCTCCGTGCCCGGCGCGGGGCATCCGATCCGGCGCACGTGGTAGTCGAGGTCGAAGTTCTCGTCCTCCACCCAGTACGGGTGGTCGAGGTTCAACGGGACGGGGGCCAGCTTGTGCCGATAGGGCGGCACGAGGTGGAGGCGCGTCTGATGGAACTCCTTGACCTTGTGGAACGAGTACCCCCCGGGGATGGTCGAGGGGTCGAAGACGATGGTGGCGCACACATGCATGTGCTGCGTCGGCGTCTCGAAGTACAGGAACGACGCGTCGAGTCCGCTCAACCGCTCCATTCCTGCCCTCCCCGCCCACCTCCACCGCCGCCGTTTGTGATCACGCGGCGAGGGTTGGCAAACTGGCCGCGTGCCAACCGTCTTCCTCGCGCTGAGCATCGTCGGTCTGGTCTTCACCGTCAACGCGCTCAGGCCCTTCCCGTGGACGTTCGCTTCGTTGCCGAGCTTCTTCGGCGGGTGGCTCACCTCCGAGCTTGCGCCGCACCTCTTGGTGATCACGGGGGTCGTGTCCGGGGTGCTGATCGGGGCCGGCGGCCTCCAGGGCACGCGGGGATGGATCGCGCTGGGGCTGACGGTGGCGACCGTCGCCGGACTGGGCGCGCTCATCGTGGAGGCGGAGCAGGCCAGGGACGTCACCGAAGGCGCCCTGGTCGAGGCCCTCGGTCCCGATTACGTGCAGGCCATCCCGCCGCAGCGGTCGTCGAGCTACGACCTTCGAGTGCCCTGGCGGCAGCTGGTCGTGCCGTTCATCCAGCGCCACCCCGACGTCGAGCGGGTTCGCAACATTCGGTACTCGGACGAAGCCAAGCGACTCCGCCTCGACGTGTACCGCCATCGGTCACATCCCACGGACTGCCCGGTCCTGATCCAGATCCACGGGAGCGGTTGGTCGGTGTCGAACAAGGACCAGCAGGGAAAGCCGATCATGTTGCACATGGCGTCGCGCGGATGGGTGTGCGTGGCGCCGAACTATCGGTTGAGCCCCCGGGCGACGTGGCCGGACCACCTCGTGGACGTGAAAGCCGTGGTGGCCTGGGTGAAGGAGCACGCGACCGAGTTCGGGGGCGATCCGAACTTCATCGTCGCGACGGGCGGGTCCGCCGGAGGGCATCTCTCGGCCATGCTCGCCGTCACGCCGAACGACCCTCGGTATCAGCCCGGGTTCGAGGACGCCGACACCAGGATTCAGGCCGCCGTTCCCATCTACGGCCTGTACGACTTCACCGACGGCTCCACCGCGATGTCCCGCCAGGTCGGCCGCTTCTTCGCCGTCGCGGTGGCCAAGGTCCGTCCATCGAGGAGCGCCGATGTTCTGCGCGACGCGTCGCCGATCACCCACGTCAGCCCGGACGATCCGCCGTTCTTCGTCATCCACGGACAGCACGATTCGCTGGCGCCGGTGGTGCAAGCCCGGGCGTTCGTGAAGCGGTTGCGGGAGGTGTCGAACGACCCGGTCGCCTACGCCGAGCTCCCCGGCGCCCAGCACGCCTTCGACGTGTTCCCGTCCATTCGCTCGGCCCACGTGGTCAGAGCGGTGGAGCGGTTCGCCGACTGGGTGCACGCGCGCTACGTGGAGCGACGTGATGGTGCTGCGGCAGAAGGCCGCACCCAGACCGAAATGCCCTCGGCCACGAACGCCTGAGCCGCTGGCGCCCGAGGAGCAGGGTTCCCGTCCGCCACAGCCCGTGCCAAGATTGCTTGCCGCGACCGGAAGGGAGCCCGCGAATGGCCCGCAGAGCGCTTGTTGCCGCCCTCTCCTTCGTCACGCTGTTCGCCCTCGCGCCGTCGGCTCACGCCGGGCCGGTCACGGGGAAGGTCAAGAAGTCCGGCAAGGTCACGTATTACTTCGTCCCGGGCAGCGCCGGGACCGGGATCCCCTGGCCCGAGGGCGGCGAGCTCGACGCCCCGGGCGACCTCGCCGGGCTGTCATCGAAGCGCGGGAACGAACCGCACGTCGCGCTCGCGAACGTCTGGACGACCGTATTCCTCGAGCTTCCGCTGACCTTCGAGAGCGCGCCCTTCCCAGGCTCCACGATGGTGGGCGGCAATGTCGCGC
>JBHELE010000180.1:0-3700 GCA_046263235.1 Actinomycetota bacterium | reverse complement strand
CCGCCGAACGGCCAAGGGCCCGCAGATCATCGTGAGCCGAACGCACCCCGGCCTGCTCCGCAAGCTCTTCGAGCTCGAAGTTCCCGAGATCGCCGAGGGCATCGTCGAGATCCGGGCCGTGGCCCGCGAGCCGGGGCACCGTTCCAAGATCGCGGTGACGTCCAACGAGCCGGGTGTGGATCCCGTCGGCGCCTGTGTCGGGGCCAAGGGGTCGCGCGTCCGGATCGTGGTCAACGAGCTTCGCGGCGAGAAGATCGACGTCGTGGAATGGAGCGACGACCCGCGGCAGTTCGTGGCCAAGGCGCTCCAGCCGGCGAAGGTGAAGGAGGTCCACGTCGACGCCGAGACCGGGACCGCCCAGGTCATCGTGCCCGACTACCAGCTGTCGCTCGCGATCGGGAAGGAGGGCCAGAACGCCCGCCTGGCGGCCAAGCTGACCGGGTACCGCATCGACATCAAGAGCGAGACGCAGGCGGGTGAGGAGGACCGCGCGGGCCGAGGCGCCGGCGCACGCGGCGCGGAGGCCGAGGCAACGAGGACGACCGCCCGGTCGGAGCCGGCGGTCGCGGACGTCGCGCCCGGGCCCACGACGGCTGCGGATGTCGAGATCGCGGCGCCGGGCGACGGATCCGTGCCGCCCGCCGCGTTGTCCGAGCCTGGCCCACCGGAGGAAGCGATGCCCGCCGCCGGCGGCGACGGCGCCTCGGGTGAGTCGGAGGACCCCACGGAGGCGCCTACCGCCCCGACGGACCAGGAGGCCTCCGCTTCGGCCTGACGGCGATGTCGAAGGCGGACCCGGAACGAACCTGCGTGGGGTGCCGGACCCGCGGCCCGAAAGGCATGCTGCTTCGGGTGGTCCGATCCCCCGGCGGAGAGATTCGAGCCGATCCTTCGGGGACCGCGCCCGGCCGCGGAGCGTACGTTCACCGCGCGGACGAGTGCCTGCGAGTGGCCATCGGGGGGAGCGGGCTGGCCCGGTCGTTTCGGGCCCCGCTCCCGAAGGACGGGGCCGCTAGGCTTATGGAGGAGTTGCGACGAGAAGTTCGGGAGTGATCGGTTGAGGATTCACGAGCTGGCGAAGGAACTGGGAGTGGCGAGCAAGGATGTGCTCGCCTCGCTCGATGCCATGGGCTACGAGGGGCGGACGGCTTCGTCCACGGTGCCGGAGGAGGCCATCCCTCGCCTGCGTGCCGCCGGCGGCCACGTCAAGCCCGGCAGCAAGCCCGTTGCGGCCACCGAGGACCAGCTTCCGAGGCGGCGCCCTGAGCCGTCCGCCCCCGGCGGCGACGGGAATGGCGCCGCCGGCATGGCCACCATGCCGGCCGGAGACAGCGCCGCCGTCGAGGCGGCGGTACCCACGGACGAACCCGACGCCGAGATCACGACGGGCGAGGCGCAGGCCGCGGAACCGGAAGAGCCGGCGCCCGCTCCTTCCAGGCCGACGGCACGCGTAGCGCGCGGCGCGTCGGCCCAGGACCTTGCCGAGAAACTGGGCCGCGAGCCCGCCGAGATCGTCAAGACGCTGATCATGGCGGGCGAGATGGTCACGGCGACCCAGTCGCTCTCCGACGAGGCGATCGAACTGGTCGCGTCCGAGCTCGGATTCGACGTCGAGATCACGGGGATCGAGGACGAAGAGGCCGAGCTCGACGAGGAGGAGGTCGACGAGACCAGGCTGGTCGCCCGGCCCCCCGTCGTCACCGTGATGGGCCATGTCGACCACGGCAAGACGCTGCTGTTGGACGCGATCCGAAAGACCGACGTCGTCGCCGGTGAATTCGGTGGGATCACGCAGCACATCGGCGCCTACCAGGTCCATCACGACGGCCGCGAGGTCACGTTCATCGACACCCCGGGCCACGAGGCCTTCACGGCCATGCGGGCCCGGGGCGCCCAGGCCACCGACATCGCGGTCCTGGTCGTCGCCGCCGACGACGGCGTGATGCCCCAAACGGTCGAGGCGCTGAACCACGCGCAGGCCGCCGCGGTCCCGATCGTCGTGGCGGTGAACAAGGTCGACAAGGACGAAGCCGACCCGGCACGAGTTCGACAGCAGCTGGTCGATCGCGGGATCGTTCCGTCCGAGTGGGGGGGCGAGTACGAGTTCGTCGACGTGTCGGCGAAGACCGGCCAGAACCTCGACCAACTGCTGGAGACCATCCTGCTGGTCGCCGAGATCCAGGACCTCAAGGCCGATCCCACCGGGCCGGCGCGCGGGGTCGCGCTGGAGGCGCACCTGGACAAGGGGCGCGGGCCGGTCGCGACCGTGCTCGTCAAGCGGGGGACCCTTCGGGTCGGAGACGCGGTCGTGTGCGGCGCGGCCTGGGCCCGGGTCCGGGCGATGTTCGACGAGTACGGCCAGCCCGTCGAGGAGGCCGGCCCGGCGAAGCCGGTGTTGGTCCTCGGGTGGAACCACGTACCGCTGGCGGGCGACGAGTTTCGAGCCGTGGACGACGAGCGGGACGCCCGCCACCTCGCCCAGCATCGGGAAGCCCGGCAGCGCGCCGCGGAGCTCGTGGAGACCCGCCCCGCCTCGAGCTTGGCCGATCTGCTGAACCGCGCTCGGGAGGGAGAGCTTCAGGAGCTGAACCTGGTCATCAAGGCCGACGTGCAGGGTTCCCTGGAGGCGATCGTGGAGGCGCTGGAGAAGTTCCCGCAGGACGAGATCCGCATCAACGTCATCCACAAGGGCGTCGGCGGGATCACCGAGAACGACGTCTCGCTGGCGCTGGCGTCCGCAGCCATCGTCATTGGTTTCAACGTTCGCCCCGATCAGGGCGCCCGAGAGCTCGCGGATGCCGAGGGCGTCGATCTTCGCTTGTACCGCGTGATCTACCAGGTCCTCGACGACATCCGGCAGGCGCTGTCGGGGATGCTGGCGCCGGAGGAGCAGGAGGCCGACCTCGGCCAGGCCGAGGTCCGGGCGCTGTTCCGGGTGCCTCGCATGGGCGTGATCGCCGGGTGCATGGTCACCCGCGGCCAGATCAACCGAGGAGCGCTGGCCCGCCTGGTGCGAGACGGCACCGTCGTGTACACGGGACGAATCGGATCCCTGCGGCGGTTCAAGGACGACGTGCGCGAGGTCAACGAGGGCTTCGAGTGCGGGATCGGCCTCGAGAACTTCCAGGACATCCACGAAGGCGACGTCATCGAGGCGTACGAGATCCGAGAGGTCGCCCGCACCCTGGGCTAGAAGGACGTGCCATGCTGGCCGCGCTGTGCCGGTTCGACCTTCGCATCCCCGGCTGCACGTCGCTCAAGGAGAAGCGGCACGTGGTGAAGAACCTGACGGCGTCGGTCCGGAACAAGTTCAACGTCTCGGTCGCCGAGGTCGACCATCACGACCTCTGGCAGCGAACGACGATCGCCGTGTCGGCGGTCGCCGGCGAGGGGTATCACCTCAAGCGGGTCATGCATCAGGTGGAGCGCCACATCGACACGTTCCCGGCGGTGGAGCTGATCGACAGGTCGATGTCGCTCCACGGGCCGGACGACTGACGGACGCGCGCCGAGGTAGAGCGGGAGGGCGGACACGTGCCGGAGAGGATTCGACCGGATCGAGTCGCCGAAGAGATGAGGGAGGTCCTGGCCGAGGAGATCCCCCGGCTGAAGGACCCGCGGATCGGATTCGTGACGGTGACGCGCGTCGACGTGAGCCCCGACCTCAGACGAGCCACGGTGTACTACACGGTGATGGGAG
>JBHELE010000179.1:0-7620 GCA_046263235.1 Actinomycetota bacterium | reverse complement strand
CTCGAGGAGGGATCGATGTCGCGGGAGCACCTCGTGGAGTACCTGACGGAGCTGCTGTGGGGCGGATTCTTCGGCATCACGGCCCCGCATGCGGCCACGGAACGAAGGGCATGACGGAACGGAACCGGCAACGAACCGCGTACCTCCCGGCGTCGTTCGCGACAGATCCTCCCCTACGCGTCAACCCACGACGTGCACGAGAGACGTGCACATGAGGAAAGGAGTCCGAATGAACGCGACGAATCGCCGAGCCACGAACGGCCCGGCCGACGACACCGCACAGTTCCTGGCTCGCGTGTTCGAAGAGAGCTTCAACAACGGCGAGCCATGGGAGATCGAGAAGTTCGTGGCGGAGCACTTCATGGACCACGGGCCGTACGTGGGTGGTGCCGACTTTCGGCAGCGCCTGCAGACGATCAGAACGCTGCTTCCCGACGCCGTCCTGCACGTCGAAGAGGTGATCCGGCAGGGCGAGTACATCGCCACGCGCTGGACCATCCGCGGCACTCATCGGGGCAAGACGCTCGGGGTCCCTCCGACCGGCAAGAAGGTCATGCTGTCCGGCATGAGCGTCGAACGGCTCAAGGATGGCAAGGTCATCGAGCACTGGGAGTTCCCGGACCTCCGGGGATTCGCCGAGCAGATCGAAGCCGACGTGGCCTGAACCTCCCACCCGGTCAGGACCGCGTCTCGAGGCGGCGCCTCGGCCCCTCATGGGGCCGAGGCGCCGTCCGTTAAGCTCCGGCCGATGACCGAGCGGGCGCCGGGGCCTCCGTCGACCTTCGCCAACTACCAGTACGAGGTGTACCTGGTCGGCATGGGCGGAACCGTGCCGGAGCTCCCCTTCTCCGTCGCCGAGATGGAGGCCTTGGCGCGCGAACGGCTCTCGCCGGGAGCGTTCGGCTACGTCGCCGGGAGCGCCGGGGCGGAGGACACCGCCCGAGCGAACCGCGACGCCTTTCGGGCATGGCGGATCGTGCCCCGGATGCTCCGCGACATCGGCCAGCGCTATTTGTCGACCACCGTGCTGGGGACCGACATGCCGGCGCCAATCCTCCTGGCTCCGATCGGGGTCCAATCGATCGTCCACGACGACGCCGAGGCCGCCGTGGCTCGAGCCGCGGCATCGCTAGGCGTTCCCATCGTGCTGAGCACCGCTTCGTCGAAGCCGATGGAGGAAGTCGCGGAGGCGATGGGATCGGTGCCGAGGTGGTTCCAGCTGTACTGGCCCCGCGACCCCGACCTGACGCAGAGTTTCCTGTCTCGGGCCGAGGCGGCCGGCTTCTCGGCCATCGTCGTGACGCTCGACACGTGGCTGCTGGCCTGGCGGCCCCGGGACCTCGCCGGCGCGTATCTGCCGTTCCTGAAGGGCGAAGGCGTCGCGAACTATTTCTCCGATCCGGTTTTTCGGTCGCGACTGGAGAAGCCGCCGGAGGACGACCTCATGCCGGCGGTGATGCTGTTCCAGCAGGTCTTCTCCGATCCCACCGTGACGTGGCCGAACCTTCGGTTCCTTCGTGACAACACGCGCCTGCCCATCGTGCTGAAGGGGATCCAGCATCCGGACGACGCGAAGCGCGCCGCCGACGAAGGCATGGATGGGGTGGTCGTGTCGAACCACGGCGGCCGGCAGGTCGACGGGGCCATCGGGTCGCTGCAATCGCTTCCCGGGATCGTCGACGCGGTGGGCGATCGGTTGCCGGTGCTGTTCGACAGCGGAGTTCGAACCGGCGCCGACGCGTTCAAGGCCATCGCGCTGGGCGCGCGGGCGGTGCTGGTCGGGCGGCCCTACGTGTGGGGGCTGGCCGTGGCCGGTGAGGAGGGTGTTCGGCACGTGATCCGAAGCCTGTTGGCAGAGCTCGAGCTGACGATGGCCCTGTCGGGATCCTCCCGGATCGACCAGGTGGATCGCTCCGTTCTGGCGAGCCCGCCGTCCGTGTGATTCGCTCTAGCTCGAACGAGACCTCGATCGGCCGTTCAGCTGATTGAACCGCCGCGCCGCCCGCTCACCCAGCGCGGTCAGCGGGGAGGCGGTGACCCGCGACTGGCTGTCCCATCCGAGGCGCCCGGGCCCGCCGACCGGAGGCGATTGCGGCAGCAGTCGATTCATGAGCGACAGCGTCCGGGCGGTCAGTCCGGGGAACAGCGGCGCGAGCCGGGCGACGACCTTCGCTTGGGGGGTGAGGATCAGCTCCGGCTTGCCCCGGCGCGCGGCGCGAACGATGCGGCGCGCCGCCCGCTCCGCCGGCATCGACACGCCCGGGAGCGTCGCACCCAGAGCGAACCAGGTGAACTCGGCCGAGCTGTCGCCGCGGAACCACCCGTTCAGGTGCGATCCCGTCCGCATCAACCCCGGGACGACCGTGGTGACCTTGATCCCGGAACGCGCCAGTTCGGCTCGGAGTCCTTCCGAGAACCCGACGGCGGCGAACTTCGCGGAGTTGTAGGGCAGGAGGTGCGGCGCGCTGAGCTTTCCGCCGATCGAGGTGATGGTGACGATCCTGCCGGTGCGCCGCGGACGCATGAGCGGAAGGACCGCGAGGGTCGGATGCACCACTCCCCAGAACATCACGTCCATGGCCGCGTGGAAGTCCTCCACGCGCTGGGTCTCGACCGGCCCGACCGAGATGATCCCGGCGTTGTTGACCAGGACGTCGATGGTTCCGTACCGGGCGACGGTGGCATCGACCAGCCGCTGGACGTCCTCGGCGTCGCCGACGTCACAGGAGGTCGCCAGGACCTCTGCTCCGAAGCCCTCCAGATCGGACTTCGCTGCGGTGAGCTGATCCTGGCTCCGGCTGCAGATGGCGAGCCGAGCCCCGCGGCGGGCGAACTCCCGTCCGAGCGCCAGGCCCAATCCACGCGAGCCGCCGGTGATGAGCACGACCTTGCCGTCCAAGTCGAGCATCCGAAGACGCCGCAGGAGCAATCCGGCGGTGACCGCAGCACCGGCGCTCACACCCGCGCCCGCCAGCATTCGGCGGCGTCGGTCGTCGGACAGCCAGTCGGTGGCAACTGCGGCCGGGGATGTCATCAGTCCTCCTATACCCATTCGCCGCGGGCTCGCGCTACGACCTCGGCCCACGACATAGGGGTCGCCGCGGCGGGGACCGGCGTGGCGCGCAACGACCATGGCGCGATCAGGGAACGGCGGCGGTCGTTCTGGGCCCAGTCGATGAAGACCTTGCCGGTGCGGAGCGACCGGGTCATCCGGTCCGTGATAGCGGTGGGATCCTCCCGGGTCAGCGAGGCGGCCACGTCGCGGGCCAGGCCCTTGGTCGCGTCGAAGTCGGCCCCCCGCTCGAGCGGCGCGTGGACGTGCAGACCGAGCGCGCCGGTCGTCTTCGCCCAGGCGTCCAGGTCGTGCGCCGCCAGGTGCTCCCGCACCCTCAGCGCGACGGCACACGCTTCCTCGACCCCGACGTCCGGACCGGGGTCGAGGTCGAACACGACCTCCGTGGCTCGGTCCGGCTCGGTCGTTCGCCACAGGAACGGATGGAGCTCGATCACTCCCTGGTTCGCCACCCACACCAGCGACGCCTCGTCGTTGACCACGCAGTAGTGGCGGAGGTGGCCGGTGCGAAGACGAACGTCGGCGGTGGTCATCCAGGCGGGCGCGCCACGGCATTCGGTCTGCGCCCACCCGCGGCCCTCGACCCCGGTCGGGAATCGCCCGAGCGTGAGGGGCCGATCGCGCACGTACTCGACGACCCGGTCGGCCACGGATCGGTAGTAGGCGATCATGTCGCCTTTGGTGAATCCGGTGCGCGGCCACAGGACCCGGTCGAGGTTCGTGAGTCGAAGGACCCGGCCGCCGATCTCGACGTCGCGCGCCGGCGGCGTCCCGGCCGCCCCCGCATCGATCATCGCGCCGAGAGCAGATCGGGGACGTTCCAGGTCTTCCCGCCAGACTCGTCGAGCTGGCTGAGGTGGCACGACGCGGGATCCCGGTCGGGCCTCCACCGCCGGAATTTGGCGGGGAACCGGAACCGGTGGTCATCTACGGTGGTGTAGGCGACCTCGCATACGAGTTCCGGACGAACCGGAACCCAGTCCATCGGCATCTCCTCCGGCGCCCAGCGACCGGCCGCCCCCGCCAGCCGCCCCATGGGGCTGCGCCGGATGCCGAATCCCTGCTCCCAGGGGTGGCCTTCCACCGGAGTGACCAGCGGGGCGAGCTCCTGGAGGAGGCGGCTTCGAAGCGTCTCCGAGAATGAGCTGGCCACCCCGACGTGCCGAAGCGTACCGTCGTCGTCGTGCATCCCGAGCAACAACGCCCCGATGACGGGCCGGTCCCACATCCATCGGAAGCCGGCGACCACGCATTCGGCCGTCAGCTCGCGCTTGACCTTGATCATCTCGCGCCGCCCGGGCGCGTATCGAAGGGACCGTGACTTCGCGACTACGCCGTCGACTCCGCCACCAGTGAATCGCTGGAGCCACTCCGTCGCCACGGCCGGATCCGTCGCGATCGGGGTCAGGTGGATTCGGGAGCCGGTCATCTTCGGGTCCGAAGGATCGAACAGCTTCTCAAGCCGCTCGCGCCGTTCCTCGAACGGGCGATCGCACACCACCTCGTCCCCCATCGCCAGGAGGTCGAACGCGATGAACGTGGCCGGCGCCTCGTGGCGCAGTCGCTCCACCCGCGACGCCGCCGGGTGCAACCGCGTCATGAGCGCGCCGAAATCGAACCGGCCGGCCTGGTCCACGACCACGATCTCGCCGTCAACGACGAGGTGCTCGGCCGGCAGGGCCGTGATCGCCTCGACGACCTCCGGGAAGTACCGGGCAAGCGGTCGCTGGTTTCGACTTCGAACGTCGACCTCGCTCCCGTCCCGGAAGGCGATCGCCCGAAAGCCGTCCCACTTCGGCTCGTACAGGTAGTCGCCGAGCGGGAGCTCACGAACGAGCCGCGCGAGCATGGGCGCGATCGGCGGAACGAGGGGAAGAGCCACATCTCATTCGTACCCAAGCGGTCAAGGATGCAGGACGACCTTGATGCAGCCGTCCTCCTTCTTCTGGAAGATCTCGTAGGCCCGGGGAGCGTCGGTCAGGGGAAGGCGATGCGTGGCCAGGTCTTCGGTTCCGAGCGGGTCGGCGTCGTCGAGGAGCAGCGGCATGATGTCGTCGACCCACCGCTTCACGTTCGCCTGACCCATTCGAAGCTGCGCCTGCTTGTCGAACAGGTCCATCATGGGGATCGGGTCGAGCTGTCCCCCGTACACGCCGACGATCGAGATCGTCCCTCCTCGCCTCACCTTGGCGATCGCGTCGTACAGCGCCTTCATTCGGTCCACGCCCATGGTCTCCGCGGCCTTCTGGCCGACTCGACGCGGGAGCAATCCGGCCGCCCGCTGGGCCAGCGCGGCGAATGGGGAGCCGTGCGCCTCGAGCCCCACGGCGTCGATGACACCGTCTGCACCACGGCCGTCTGTCAGCTCGACGATGTGGTCGGCCGGACTGTCGAGCTCGGTCGCGTCGACGGCCTCCACGCCGTACCGGCCGGCCATCTCGAGGCGCGCGGGGACGATGTCAACCCCGAAGACTCGCCCGGCACCCATGATTCGCGCGGCCCGGGCCGCCATCTGCCCGATCGGGCCGAGCCCGTAGACGGCGACCGACCCGCCCTTCGGGACGTCCGCGTACGCAACGGCCTGCCACGCGGTCGGAAGGACGTCGGACAGATACAGGAACCGTTCGTCGGATGGTCCTTCGGGAACCTTGATCGGGCCGAACTGCGCCTGCGGTACCCGCAGGTATTCGGCTTGGCCTCCCGGAACGTGCCCGTACAGCTTCGTGTAGCCGAACAGCGATCCGCCCTTGCCGTGCTCCGGGTTCTGGGTGGTCTCGCACTGCGAGTACAGCTGCCGCTGACACATCCAGCAGTGGCCGCAGGAGATGTTGAAGGGGATCACCACGCGGTCGCCGGGCCGAACGTGGCCGCTGGCCTCCGGTCCCACCTCCTCGACCAGGCCCATCGGCTCGTGGCCGAGGACGTCGCCCTTCTCCATGAGCATGGCCAGCGGCTCATATAGATGAAGATCGGACCCGCAGATCGCCGTCGACGTGATCCGCACGATGGCGTCGGTGGGCTCCCGGATTCGCGGGTCGGCGACGTCTTCGACGCGAACGTCTCGCTTCCCGTGCCACGTGACCGCCTTCATCGAACCGCCCTCCCGGGGCCGGCGTGCTCACCCACGGCTACCCGCGTGCCGAGGCCGTTAACCGGTGGGAGGTCCTTCCCGACCGGTTTGGACGGTTGTAGGAGGGGTAGTGTGCCGAAGGCGCCCCCTAGTCCCGGGAGGTGACCTGCATGGCCACGGCAGCGCAGAGATCGGCGGCAGCGAGGAAGGCCGCAGCAACCCGGAAGTCCAATGCCGCCAAGCGGTCTGCCGCGGCGAAAAAGGCCGCCGCGACGAGGCGCGCCCGGACGGCGAAGACCGGGACGGGCGCGTCGTCGGCCAAGCGGGCGAGTACCCCGCGCAAATCGTCGGCGAAGCGGGCAAGCGCCGCTCGGAAGACCTCCGCGAAGCGGGCGAGCACCTCCCGGAAATCATCGGCGAAGCGGGTAAGCACCGCTCGAAAGACCTCCGCGAGAACAACCGGCGGGACTCGGAAGTCGACGGCGAAGCGCACCACTGCGCGGAAGTCGACGGCGAAGCGGACCACGGCCGGCCGATCGGCATCGCGGACCACGGCGAGAACTCCGGACGCCGTCGACGTGATCGAACAGGACCACCGGACGGTGGAGGGTCTGTTCACGCGGTACGAGGCGATTCGCGACTCCGGGACGCCCCAGGAGAAACGACAGATCGTCGACGAGTTCATCAAGGAGCTATCCGTCCACGCCGCGATCGAGGAGAACGTCCTGTACCCGGCCATTCGCGACGAGATCGCGCAGGGCGACCGGAAGGTCGACCACAGCCTTCAGGAGCACCAGGAGGCGAAGGAGGCCCTGGCCGACCTCGACAAGATGGACGCAGACGACCCGACGTTCGATCAGAAGGTCGCCACCCTGATGTCGGAAGTGCGTGGGCACGTCGAGGAGGAGGAGGGTGACATCCTCCCCAAGCTCCGCCAGTCCGCGTCGAAGGCTCGGCTCCGCGACCTGGCCAGGGCCCTCAGGGCCGAGAAGAAGCTCGCCCCGACCCGGCCTCATCCTCACGCCCCGGACCGTCCTCCCGCGAGCATGGTCGCCGGTAAGGCCGCCGGGGTGATCGACCGGCTCCGCGACCGTGTCAGCGGGAGGACGTAAGAGCCACAAGTCAGCTCATCGGCTCGGACCGGGTCAGGCCAGCCCGCTGTTCCGACCGCCGTGTGGAAGGATTCGGCCGTGGAGGACGCCGGCTCTCCCATCTCGCCCGTCCCCGTCTCGCCGCTCCGGCCGGAGAGGTTCGAATCGGTCATTCCGGCCCGTGACTACGCCGCCTTCATGGAGGGGGCGCGCTTGGCGGCGGACGTGTTCGCCGGGAGAGTGGTCTGGAACGTGAACTCGACGGCGCGGGGCGGCGGCGTCGCGGAGATGCTCCGGTCGCTGATCGCCTACGCCCGCGGGGCCGGCGTCGACGCGCAGTGGATGGTGATCGGCGGTAGCCCGCCGTTCTTCGAGGTGACGAAGCG
>JBHELE010000178.1:0-5740 GCA_046263235.1 Actinomycetota bacterium | reverse complement strand
GGTCCAGACGCCGGATCCTGCTCCGGGCGATCGGCTCCCACTGGATGCGGTGGTACGCCGCGCTGGCACCGAACATCCCGGCCACGCCGAACGCGAACAGGGCGGCGGCGATCCGGGTCGAGAGCGTCGGCGCCACGGTAGTCACGAACACGCCGGCCGGGATCGCCACGAAGAACGCGAACTGATGCAGCCGTCCCCGGTAGCGCGGCACGACCTCCGACGGCTGCAGCGTGGTCGTGCCGGTCATGTCATCGTCCGTTCCGCCCGCAGGAATGCGTCCGTGTAAGCTCCGCCGATACCCTTCGACTCGAAGGAATCGGATTGCGGATGTCGCGACGGGACGCGCTGCCAAATCGAATTCGAGACGACCCGTGGTATCGCGCCGGCGTGTGGACGGTCGGTGCGCTGACGCATCTCGGCCTGCGGATTCGTTTCCACGGGCTGGAGAACGTTCCTCGGACCGGGGGCGCCATCCTGGCCCCGAACCATATCAGCGTGCTCGATCCGATCGTGGTCGCGCTGGGGCCGGTGAAGCTCGACCGGACGGTCCGCTTCCTGGCCGCGGCGGAGTTCTTCGACCGCGGCCGAGGGGTCGTCGCGTGGGGACTCCGGAAGTTCCGGCAGATCCCGGTGCGGCGCGGGCGCGCGGACTGGACGGCGCTGGAGGAGATCGCCTCGGTGGTTCGAAGCGGCGCCCTCGCCGGCATGTTCCCGGAAGGTCGAATGGGAGATGGCGTCGAGCTGCAGAAAGCGCAGCGGGGCCTGGCCCGGATCGCGCTGTCGGCGGGCGCGCCCATCGTCCCCGTGGGGATCTGGGGAACGCACGTCCGTTGGCCCCGAGACGGCCTGCGGTGGGACCTGCCGCTACGAACGCGCGTGAGCGTGGTCTACGGGCCGCCCATCGAGGCCATCGGCGACGCCCACGACCGCCGCGAGACGATCGACCTCACGAGCCGGGTGATGGACGAGATCGGAAAGGTCCTCTCGGTCGCCCAGTCGGATCCCGTGTAGGCCACGCAGCTTGCGGCACGCCGGACCCGTAACTAGGACGCTCGCGCTCGGTTACGGCGTTCGAACATCCGCGGACGAAACTCGCGCATCGAGCGATCGGACGACCATGGGGCGTACGGGCCCATGGTCAGCCCGGCCAGCGTGATCAGGACCTGGTCGTAGTTCACCCGCCATCCGGCGAAGTCGATCCACGCCTGGTCGCGGTCCGCCTTCAGTGGAACTCCGGATGCGGTCAACCGGTCGCACACGTCGTCGTATTCGTCCCGCCCGATCGAGATGGGATCTCCCTGCTCCGGGTCCGGGTCGTACGGGATGCCGAAGAAGTCGGCAATCCTCCGCAGCGCGAGATACCCGGACCGGATGCAGATCTCCGCTTCGACCTCGCGGGGCACGTCGACGGTGGACGCGATCAGGGACGCGCCGTCCAATACCCCCCCGGCGGCGGTCACCCACGAGTGATCGGGTTGAGGAGACCGGAAGAAGACCAGGGCGGGAAACGACGTGTGGGTCTCCTCGATGTCGACGAACCACTCCTCCCACTCCTCCCACACCTCGCGGAGGCGGTCGATCCGACCGAGGATCCAGTAACGCTCGATCATCTCGACTCCCGTCGGCGGTGATCCTGCCCGAACCTCCAGGGCGGTGACCCCCGCCTCCCGTCGGGAGAACGCCTGGTAGATGCTGGGCAGGTAGGTGATCAGCATCGCCAACAAGGCCAACCCGAGACCCGCTTCGGTGAAGACCAGGACGTTCGACCACAGGTCCTCGGGATGCTCGAACCCCAAGGTGAGGATCGAAGAGCCGCTCAGCAGGAACGCGGTGCGCAGCGAGCGGCCACCCATGGCCCAGAACATGGCGACGTAACCGCCCAGGACCAGGCTGACCCACACGACGAGCAGCACCAATAGGCTCACCGGCGCGTACAGGGCCATCACCCGATCCCGCTTCACGTACGGCGCCGACGGCCCGGCCCGGAGGCGAAAGACGTGTCGCACGTTCACGAAGACGAACCGCCCAAGCTTCGCCGGGATCCCACGGGGAAGGATCACCGTGCGGACCGCCGAGCCAACCGTGAAATACACGATCGCCGCGCCTGCGGCGAACACGGCGATCCGAAATGCGATCACGAACCCTCCCGCGACGGACCGATGACGGTCCAAGTAGACCGGTCCGGCGCACCATCGGCAAGCGGCGCGATCGAGACCGATCCGGTATAACCAAGAGATCAGCCGTCACATGCCCGTCACGCTCGCATCCCGGAAATGCTGGAGGAGCCCGTGAAGACTCGCCTTTCCCTCGTGCTGTCGTTGCTTCTCCTGGCCTCGCTCACGGCCGGGACCGCCCGGGCCGTGACGCGCGCCAACGCCACGCAGGCGTTCTCCGCGGCCGAGGTCGACGTTCGGACGGCGGCGCCCCCCGTGGGCGCCACCTCGGCGCAGGTGAGGGCCCTGGTCGAGCTGACGAGGACCTTCCCCGACCTCCGGCTGGAGTGGGACCGTCATTTCGGCACGCCATCGACGATCTTGCGGTGGGGCAAGACCCTGACCGGAGCGCGTCCCGGCTCGCCGGTCGGTGCCGCCCGGGCCTGGCTGGCCGACCACGCCGCGCTGTACGGCTGGACCCGAGCGGACGTGGCGGCGCTGCGGGTGGTCAAGTCCCTGGCCCAGCCGGGGGGTGGAGCGCGGACGGTGCTGTTCCACCAGGTGTTCGGCGGCCTGGAGGGCGGGGCCTTCCTCGGCGGTTCGATGAGCGTCGCCCTCGATACGGAGAACCGGATCCTCACGGTCCGGGCCAACGTGGCCCGGGCGACCGGGATCGCCCGCGGCGCCAGGCTCACCGCCTCGGCCGCCTTCGCCCGGGCCACCGGGCCGCCCGCGCCGCCCATCACGGGCCACCGTGCCGGGTGGACCGAGTTCGGCCGCGGTCCGTTCGCGGCGCCCCACTACGCCAAGCGAGTGGCGTTCGTGATGGGGTCCGAGGCCGCGCGGCCGGCGTGGGAGGTCCTGTTCGCCCGGCGTCTGGATGAGGGGTACACCGTCGTGGTCGACGCGGTCGACGGCCGGATCCTGTACAGGCACCAGATGGTCCTGCACTCCGGCCCCGGTGACCCCGAGGCCGCCGTGTTCCTGAACTACCCCGGGGCGAAGAAGGGTGGGAAGCAGCAGGTGATGTCGCTGTCGGGCGACCCGAAGGCGTCCCCGCAGGGATGGCTCTCTCCGATCTCGTCGGCCCTGCCGCTCCCCACGACGATCGGGAACAACGCCCACACCGCGACGAACTGGTTCGTGTTCATCGCCCCCGACAGCGGGCAGCTCCGCCCCGTCGACCCCACCTATTCGTTCGACTACCCGTTCCAGGACGCGTGGGCGTCGTCGAACTGCGGGGAGAACCCGATCTCCGCCCAGCAGGCCTTTCCCGATACCCCGACGTACGCCCTGGACGCGCTGCCGGCCGTGGTGAACCTCTTCTACCACCACAACCTCATGCACGATTACTTCTACCGGCAGGGGTTCGACGAGGCCGCCGGGAACATGCAGCTCAACAACTTCAGCAAGGGCGGCCAGGGCGGCGACCCGCTGTTCGGTCTGGTCCAGGCGGCCGCGGCGGGCGGCGACGCGCCCGCGTACCTGGGCCGCGACAACGCGTACATGTTCCCCTTCCCGGACGGGCTGCCGCAGTGGAGCGGGATGTTCCTGTGGGAGCCGATTCCGCAGTCGTTCATCGCGCCGTGCGTCGACGGCGACTTCGATGCCCAGGTCATCTACCACGAGTACACCCACGGCGTGACCAGCCGCTGGACCGGTGGTGAGTTCGGCAACCTGAACAGCTTCCACGGTGGCGCCATGGGCGAGGCGTGGAGCGACTTCTACGCCATGCACTACGTGATCCGCCAGGGCTTCGAGAAGAGGCCGATCCTGGGCCCGTATGTCACGGGGAACTCGAAGCGAGGGATCCGGAACTGGGCCTTGGACGAGGTGAAGGCGAACTTCGGTGACATCGGGTACGACACGGCCGGCGAGCAGGTGCACGCGGACGGGCAGATCTGGGCCGGGATCCTGTGGGATCTTCGCCAGTCCGTCGCGGCGACCCGGCGCGGCGGAGCCGACCTGGTGACGCAACTCGTCTCCGACGCCATGCCCATCGCCGGCCCGGTCCCGTCCATGCTGAACATGCGCGACGCCATCCTGGCCGCGGACAAGGCCCGGACCCGTGGGGCCAACCAGGCCGTGCTGTGGAAGGTGTTCGCCCGGCACGGGATGGGCCGGTCGGCGTTCGCCGCGGACGCCTTCGACGTCAGCCCCCGCCCCGCGTTCGACGACAAGGACTGGTCGAAGAACGGCACGATCTCCGGGCGGGTGGTCGACGGACGCACCGGCAAGGCCGTGGCCGGCGCGCGGGTGTTCGTGGGACAGTTCGAGGCCCGGACCTCGCCGGTGGTCCGAACCGGGTCGAGCGGAACGTTCTCGTTCCGCATCCGGCCCGGGACGGCCAGGATGATCATCCAGGCACCCGGCTATGGCGTGCAGGGCGTGAGCCTGAACGTCAAGGCCGGCCGCACCACATCCGTCGTGTTGGGGCTGGGGGTGAACTTCGCGTCGGTCAATGCCGGGGCCAAGGTCAAGCAGGTCTCCAACCCGTCCGACGCCGGCGGGCCCGAACTGGCTCTCAACGACACCGCCTCCAGCGTGTGGTTGACGAGCGACGACGGAAATGCGAAGGGCGAGTTCTTCGTGGTCGACCTGGCCGGGAAGTCGCCCGTGACGATCCGGCAGATCCAGGTCAGCGCCTACAACACGCCGGGGAACCGTTTCGAGGCGCTACGGGACTTCACAGTCCTCTCGTCCACGAACGGCAAGAAGTTCACGAGGATCCTCCGCGGGTCGTTCCCGACCACGCCGCCCCGCCCGGTCTCTCCCGACCTCCACTACAAGGCGTACGCGCTCAAGTCTCCGGTCAGGGCATCGTTCCTCAAGTTCGTGGCCGATCGACCGCAGGACGAAACGGTCACCGAGGTCCAGGTCGCCGATGTGCAGGCCTTCGGCAGCGGTTCGGTGACGGTGAAGCCGCTCAAGCCGAAGAAGGAGCAGCCGTTCCACGACGAGGGCATCGCCCTCATCCCGAGCGGCAGCGTCGGCATCACCCGCACGCTCATGGAGAGCGGCGTGTGCGTGTACCCGCCGCCCACCCAGGGTCTGGATTCGTGGGTCAGCGAGCTGCCGGACGGGTTCGGGGACGGGACCCACATCATCGACGTGAACGCGGCGAGCCCGCCGGGCAACCCGCGGCCGGACATGGACCTGTACTTCCTGTCGCTGGACTGCGCCCCGACGGGCGGGATCGCCACGGGCGCGCCGCGCGAGGCCGGAACGATTCCTCAGGGTTCGAAGTACGTCATCGCGGAGCTGTTCACCAGCGTGGTGGCTCAGATCACGGTGGACGCGAAGGCCACGCAGTAACCCCGGCCGTGGCGGGTTCAGCCCGTCAGGACGCCAGGTTCGCCGTGGGGCTTCCCCGCAGCTCCTGCTCGAGGCGCCGGCACACCACCTCGAGGATCCGCAGGGCGATGGCGGGTTCGCGCTCCAGCACCTTCCAGAACGCCTCCCGCCAGATGGTGAGGCAGGTCGTGGGCTGGGTGCATCGGACCGTCGCCGTGGCGGTCCCGCCGCCCAACAGCGCCACCTCGCCGATGAAGTCGCCCGGTCCCACCGTGGCCACGCTGTGCCCGCCC
>JBHELE010000177.1:0-3066 GCA_046263235.1 Actinomycetota bacterium | reverse complement strand
ACGCGGCCGACCGGCATCCCGGCCTGAGGCTCTGCGTGGACACCTGCCACCTGTTCGCGACGGGATACGACCTGGCCACTCCAGACGGGGTCGTCCGGACGTTCGCGGAGCTTCGCCGCTTCGGGTTCGCCCGCACGCTGGGGCTGGTCCACGCCAACGACTCGAAGTTCCCCCGCGGCATGCGTCGGGACAGTCACACCCACATCGGCGCCGGGCACATCGGCGACGAGGGCTTCAGGGCCGTCCTAGCTCAGCCCGCGGTTCGCCGCTGCGCGGTCGTGTGCGAGACGCCGGGGCGCCTGGAGGACACCGCGCGGAACGTGGCGACCCTCCGGCGCCTGGCCGGCGTCACGTGATCGGGCGCTCGGTCTCAGGCCTCGCGGTCAGGCGTGGAACTCGTCCGCGTTCGTCACCAGCGCGTAGATAACGAACGCATCAATCAGGATGCTGATGATCGAGGTTGGAACTCCCCGGAAGAGCGAGATGAGGGCGAAGAGTGCTCCGATGGCCGCGAGGACGATGCCGATGATCCTGCCTCGCTCGTGCAGCCCGAGCACCTGGATGCCGGCGTAGATCTGAAGGGCGCTGACAGCGAGGACCACGATCGCGAGAATCACACCGAACGCACCGCCCCCGAACAGGAACAAGCCAAAGATCACGCCCAGCGCGCCCCCGATGATCAGAAGGACGGCGGCGGCCGTGACCAACGGTGACCGGACGGGTCGCCCCGTTCCGGGCTCGGGCGTTCCCTCTGGCGGGGGCGGCGGTGGATACTGCTCACTCATCGACCTCTCCTCCTTCGGGCCGCGGACCGCCCTGTAGAGCCGACGGGGAAGCGTGCAGGCTGGAGTGTAATGCCGAAGACCGGGCCCCGCGCGACTTAGGGCTCGCGTTCGGATTCGGGCGACTCCTGATACGAGTACCGCTCCTCGCGCCAGGGGTCGGCGTGCGTGTGATACCCGCGGACCTCCCAGAACCCGCGCTCGTTCTCTTCCGCCAGCTCGAGCCCTCGAAGCCACTTCGCGCTCTTCCACGCGTAGCGCTTCGGAACGACCAGCCGCAGCGGGTATCCATGTTCCGGCGTCAGCGGCTCTCCGGCGTGCGCCCAAGCGACCAGCACGTCGTCGTCGAGCATGGCCTGGAGCGATAGGTTCGAGGTGTACCCGTAGTCGCAGTGCGTGATCACCCAGGCCGCACCGGGCTTCGGTGTGACCCTCTCGGCCAACACCCGGAACGGGACGCCCTCCCAATCGTTGTCGAGCGTGCTCCATCCGGTGACGCAGTGCATGTCGGCCGTGACCTTCGCCGGACCGAGCGACTTCAGTTCGTCGTATGTCACGGTGAGTGGCGCCTCGACGGCGCCGAAGACCCGGAAGTCCCACTTCGAATCGTCGAACCGCGGAATCGGACCGTAGTGCAGGACGGGCCAGCCCTTCACCAATCGCTGCCCCGGCGGGACCCGCGCCGCGATGTCGTCGGGGTACCGCGAGCCGAAGAGCTTCATCCGCCCCTCCCGTCCCGGGCCACCGCGGCCCACCGGCCAATGGTCTCCTCGATGTCGTCCCTCGCTACGTCGCGATGGGTGACCAGACGAATCAGGCCGCCCAGCACGTTCGTGAGCACCCCGGCATCCGCCAAGCGCTCCCGGAGCTCCCATGGGTCGAACCCGAAAGGCTTCGCGTCGACGTACAGGATGTTCGTCTCCACGGTGAATGGATCGACGCTCCCGGCGGCGATGTCGGCGAGCCCCTCCGCCAAGCGGCGGGCGTTGGCGTGGTCTTCGTGCAGGCGCTCCACGCCCGTATCGAGCGCCACCAGGCCCGCCGCGGCGACGATTCCTGCCTGCCGCCACGCCCCGCCGAACAGGATTCGGGCCCGCCGCGCGGCGCGGATGAACTCCTCGTCGCCGCACAGCACGGACCCGATCGGCGCGCCGAGGCCTTTCGACAGGGAGAACATCAGCGCGTCGGCCTGTTCGGCGAACTCTCGGACCGGGGTCCCCCAGGCAACGCTGGCGTTGAAGATCCGGGCCCCGTCCAGATAGACGGGGACACCCGCCTGTTCGGCCGCCTTCCGGATCCCCCGGAGCTCGTCGACGGGGAGCACCGCTCCACCGCCGTGGTTGTGCGTGTTCTCGACGGAGACCAGGTCCACCACGGCCACGTCGTACGGGTCGGGCTGGAGTCCGGCCGATACCATCTCGGCGGTCAGGAGCCCGCGCGGCGCGTGCAGGCCCACGAAGGCAATCCCCGACATGGCCGCCGCCGAGCTCACCTCCACGCTGGCGACGTGGGCGTCGGCCTCGCACAGGACGAGATGCCCCGACCGAACCAGCACGGACAGGGCGATCTCGTTCGCCATCGTGCCGGTCGCGACGTACAGGGCGGTATCCTTCCCGGTGACCTCGGCGGCGCGGTCCTGAAGTCGGTTGACCGTGGGGTCGTCGCCGTACCAGTCGTCCCCGACCTCCGCCTCCAACATGGCCCGCCGCATCTCCGGCGTGGGCTTCGTGACCGTGTCGGAACGAAGGTCGATGACGTCCGCCATGGGGACGGAGTATAGAGTCGGCGATTCCGGGGACTCGGTTTCCACTGGGGATCCCGGGGTAGGAAGGCGGGATGCCGATCGCCATTCTGCTGATCGCCGTCGGTCTGCTCGGTCCGGTCGCTGCCTTGATGTGGCGGCGAGGCCGGTGGCTCCAGAGCGCGGCGTGGATTCGCCGGAACGTCTCGCCGCCGGCCGTCCTGGCCGCGCCGCTCGCCAGCCTGCTGGTGGCGTTCGCCGGCTTGATGCTCATCTGGCCCCCCGCCGTCGTGCTGGCCTTCCTCTCCGCCGTCGGCGTGATCGTCGTCTTCTCGCAGGCGAAGCGCACGGACATCAGGGAGCGGGCCTTCCCGGAGCTCGGGAACATGGAGAACGAGGAGATCGGCGACGACCCATCGATCGATCGGTGGGCCAGCTGAGCCGTTCGGTCGGTCCGGGTCAGTCGGCAGCGGCGCGAGCTCGAAGCTCCACGAGATACGCGTAGCGGCGGCGGAAGGCGTCCGCGCTCATCGATGCGGCCTC
>JBHELE010000176.1:0-8402 GCA_046263235.1 Actinomycetota bacterium | reverse complement strand
GGCTCATTGGTGCTGCTGGCGTTGGCGTGGCGAACGTTCTTCCACCTGTCGGGCGACTTCGCCGAGGAGCTGTGATGGCGGATCCGGCCATTGCCGTGGACGGGATCGGAAAACGATTTCGCATCTACCACGAGCGGCCGACGTCGCTGAAGGAACGCGTCGTGCGGTTCCGAACGAAAGCTCAGGACTTCTGGGCGCTGCGCGACGTGTCCTTCACCGTTCCAGAGGGATCGACGCTCGGACTCATCGGACCGAATGGCTCCGGGAAGACGACGCTCCTCAAGATCATCGCCGGGATCCTTCGTCCAACCGAAGGGACCGCCACGACCCGGGGTCGCATCGCCTCGCTGCTCGCGTTGGGGGCGGGGTTCCACCCCGAGCTGACGGGACGAGAGAACGTCTACCTGAACGCGTCGATCCTCGGGTTGTCCCGGCAGGAGACCGACCGGCTGTTCGACGACATCATCGGCTTCGCCGAGCTCGAGGAGTTCGTCGACACCCAGGTGAAGTTCTATTCGTCCGGCATGTACGTGCGGCTGGGGTTCGCGGTGGCGGTGCACGTCGACCCGGCGATCCTGCTCATCGACGAGGTCCTGGCGGTCGGAGACGAGGCGTTCCAGCGCAAGTGCCTGGCGCGGATCCGGTCGTTCCAGGACGAAGGCCGCACGATCGTGTTCGTCACCCACGCCGTCGACCAGGTGCTGCAGGTGTGCGACCGCGGGCTCATGCTCCTCCACGGCGAGACCCACCTTCAGGGGGATCCGAAGGAGGTCGTCCGGGAGTTTCGCCTGGTGATGAGCCGGCAGGATGTGGCGTATGGCTGGGACGAAGGAGCGAAGGAGATCGAGATCGTGTCGGCGGACATCTTCGACCGTCACGGGACGAACCCCGAATCCTTCGGCCCGGGTGACGAGGTCGTCATTCAGATCGACCTGAAGGCGCACCGGCCGGTGGACGACCCCGTGGTGTCGTTCGCCTTGCACGACCAGGCCAATCGGTTCGTGTTCGGAACCAACAGCGACTGGCGAGGCGTGCGATGGCCGGTGTTCGAGGGCAAGCACCGGGTCCAGTTCGTCCTGAAGACGATCCCGTTCGTGGAGGGGCGGTACTACGTGACGCTGGGGGTGCACGCCCGAGACTCGAGCGCCGTCTATCATCTTCAGGAGCAGCGATACTCCTTCGCCGTGGTGCGTGGCGACGAGAACCCGGGGCCCGTGTACATCCCCGTGGAATGCCGGGCGGAGCGGCTCTGAGCGTGCCGATGCGCATCCTGGTCGTGTCGAGCTACCCGCCCCGGCACTGCGGCATCGGGGCATACGCCCGCGACCAGGTCCAGCGTCTCCGGGCCGAGGGTCACCACGTGACCGTGCTCGCGCCGCCGGACGGTGACGGCGACCTCACCGCCGAGCTCCTGGGCGGCCGGGCATTCGCGCGGGCCGCACGGGTGGGTGGGGCGTTCGACCGGGTGATCGTCCATTTCCAACCGGCGCTGTACTACCGCCCCCGGGCCGCCGTGTCGAAGGTGGCCACGTCCGCGGCGTTGTGGTGGCTGGTCGTTCGCCGGCCGGTGCACATCGTCGTGCACGAGGCCGATCCGCCCATTCGGTGGCGGCCGGACTACGTCCTGCTGCGGGCGGCGTTCGCCCGGGCGAAGCGGCTCGAGTTCCACACCCGAGCGGAGTGGTCGGCATTCGAGCAGGCCTATCGGATCCGCGGCCGCGGGTCCGTGATACCGCATGCCGTGCGCCCGGTCGCCACGGTCCCCACTCGTGCCGCCGCCCGGACGGCCCTGGGTATCTCGGCATCGGGCCCGGTGTTCGTGATCCCCGGGTTCCTGCAGCCGTCGAAGGGCATCGACCGTGTCCTCGAGGCGTTCGCTGGTCGGGGCGATGCGGTGTTGTTCGTGGTCGGGTCCATTCGCGACCGTACGCCGGAGAACGAGGCGTACGTGGCCGACCTTCGACGCCGGTCCGGGACCCTGCCGCGGGTGCACCTGATCGAGCGATTTCCATCGGATCAGGACTTCGACCGGTGGGTGGCCGCGGCGGACTGGATCCTCATGCCGTACCGGCGGTCGTGGTCTTCGGGCGTGCTGGCTCGCGCGCAACTGCTGGGGACGCCCGCCATCGTCACCGACACCGGCGGTCTCCGGGAGCAGGCCGGACCGAATGACCGACTCGTGCCGAACGACGACGAGGCGATCCTGGCGGCCATCACGGCAGCGGCCACGGCCGAGACGGCACGGCGGGCGTCCGGATGAGGAGGTCACGGCGAGATACGGCGCTGCCCCATTCGGCATCCGAATGGGATCCGGAGCTTCAACCCCCGATCGAGGAGAAGGGAAGGGCGATGCTGTACGGCTTGATCCTGCTGTCAGTGCTCCTGGCAGCCCTCGCGCAGCTCACGCTCAAGCACGGGATGACCCAGATCGCCCGCCATGGTGGGGCGCTGGAGTTCGGCACGCCCGTCGAGACGGTCCGGAGGATCGTCACCAACGCCAGCGTCCTCGGCGGGCTGGCCCTGTTCGTCTTGTCGGCCTCGGTCTGGCTGGTCGTCCTGTCGCGGGTGTCGCTGTCGTTCGCCTACCCGTTCGTCTCGCTGACCTACGTGATGATCCTGTTGTTCGATCGCTTCGTCCTTCGTGATCCCGTGCCCGGTCTTCGGTGGGGCGGGGTGGCCCTCATCGTGGCCGGGATCGTGCTGGTGTCCCGGACCCATCAACCGGGATGACGAACGCGGACCGAAACGCGTCCTCCGTGGAACCGGCCGAGGCCACCGGGCCGGCCGACCTGGCCGTCGTGGTCGTCAATTACAACACCGGCCCGTACCTGGAGCGGTGCCTGCGGTCGGCGTTCGAGTCGGCGGGAGACGCCCGACTGGAGGTCGTCGTGGTCGACAACGCATCCCACGACGGGAGCGCGGACGCCGCCGCCGCTGCCCACCCGCCCCTTCGGTTGATCCGCAACGACGGCAACCGGGGGTTCGCCGCCGCCGCGAACCAGGGGATTCGGGCCACGTCGGCTCCCTTCGTGTTGTTGCTGAACCCGGATGCCGAGGTCCTGTCGGGGACTCTGGCCGGATTCGTAAAGGTCGCCCGCGATCGACCGCAGGCGGCGGCGATCGGCGCGTTGGTCCGCGACCCGGACGGGACGGTCTACCCGTCGGCTCGGAGGGTCCCCACGCTGGCGGAGGCCGTCGGCCACGCCTTCCTGGGCCCGTTCGTCCCGAACCGCTTCTCGCGCGCGTACACGATGGCCGACTGGGATCGTCGCTCAGAGCGCTCGGTCGAATGGGTATCCGGCTCGTGCGTCCTGCTTCGCCGGGAGGCCCTCGATCACGTCGGGCTCTTCGACGAACGGTTCTTCATGTACGTGGAGGATGTCGACCTGTGCACGCGGTTGCGCCAACGCGGTTGGGACGTGTTGTTCTCTCCGGAGCTGGAGGTGCTGCACGTGGGCGGGGTCTCGACCGGCGGGTATAGGTCGAGGCGGATGACGCTCGAGCATTCCCGAAGCATCTACCGGTACTTCGTGAAGCACCGGTCGCCCGGCGCGCTGGCCCTCCTTCGCCCGTTCGTGCGGTTGGCCTTGCGCCTTCGCGCCGAGCTCGTGCTCCGCCGCGGCCTCCAGCACCGCGCGTCGTGACGTTGCGCCGGAGGGATTCCGGATGAAGGCGGTCGTCCTGGTCGGGGGCGAGGGCACGCGGCTCCGGCCGCTGACCGAGACCATCCCGAAGCCCCTCATCCCGCTGGTCGACCGGCCGTTTCTCGATCGCGTGCTCGACCACCTGGCGGCCCACGGCGTCGAGGAGGTGCTGCTTTCCTCCCCGTACCTGGGCGAACGATTCGAGGCGTTCATCTCCCGGCGGGCGTCGCCCCCACGAGTGACGTGGATCGCCGAGGCGACGCCGCTCGGGACCGGAGGTGCCATCGCCAACGCCGCGCGAGCGCTGGACGAATCCTTCTTCGTGCTGAACGGAGACATCCTCACGGACCTCGATCTCCGCGCCCTTCTGGAGTTTCACCGGGCCAACTCGGCGACCGCGACCATCGCCGTGGCGGAAGTCGAGGATGCCCGCCCGTACGGTCTGGTCGCGCTGGGCTCGACCGGCCGGATCGACGAGTTCAGGGAGAAACCGGCCGAGCGCCGTCGCGGTGTGGTGAATACCGGGACGTACGTCCTCGAACCCGAAGCCATAGCGGCCGTGCCGGCCGGGAACTCTGTATCGGTCGAGCGCGAGGTGTTCCCGGCGCTCATCGAGGCCGATCGCCCGGTGTTCGGATTCCTTTCGCCGGCCTACTGGATCGACCTGGGGACGCCGGAGAAGTACCTGCGGGCGACGTTCGATCTCCTTGAGGGACGGGTTGGCGGAGAGGCGTTCCCGACGCCGTTCGTCGCGTCGAGCGCCGCGGTGTCCCTCCGCGCGCACCTCGGCAGTTGGGTGGTCGTGCACGAAGGGGCCCGCGTCGGCGACGACGCGGAGGTGGAGGACTCGGTCCTGCTGGCCGGCGCCGAGGTCGGGGAGGCAGCACGCGTCCGGGACTCGATCCTGGGGCCGCGAGCGATCGTCGGCGCCGGGGCGCTGGTGGCCGGCGCGGTGCTGGCGGAACGGGCCACCGTGCCCCCGGGCACGGTGAGCGAGGGCGCCAGGATCAGCGCCGGCCAGGTCCTCTCGCGCTGAGGGAGATCAGATCGCAGCGAACCACCGCTCCGGCGCCTCGCCCCGGTACTCGTAGAACTGGTACGCGTCGAACCGGTAGCGGAGGACGAATCCCCGAGCCACCGTGAGATCCGGGTCCCGGCACAGTTGGAGGCGGCCCCACGCTGCCAGCGCCATGTGGATGCCGGGTGGGAGCCGACCGGCGCCGCCGTCCGCGGGATAGTCGTACGGAGCCACGATCACATGATCGCCCGCGGCCCCGGCGGAGAAGAACCGCCGGATCCGTTCGAGCTCGGGCGCGGACGTCACAGGGGGGTCGTACCAGACGATCACGGCCGCGTGCTCCAGCGAGTGGATGGCGCGCTCGACGGGAGGAGACGCACGATAGACGCCCGAGGGAAGCGTGGCGGCGTCGTGAGGCCCGGACACAGGTGGCGTCGACGGGTAGTCGCTCAGCGGGGGCATGACGGCGACGTCGGAGCCTCCGATGTGGGAACGGTCGCGGTCGCCGGGAAAGGGCGGGATCGTTCGGACGGGACCGCAGCCCGACAGCCGGGCGGCCCGTGGCGCTGCCGCCAGAACGGCTCGCTCCTCGCCCGTGGGTCGGTGGATCAACAATTCGACGCCGACGATGCCGAGGATGGCGACGAGGACGCCGCCGATGATGACCAGCCGGCGGCGCCGGCGATAGCGAACCTCGCGCTCGGCCTCGTGACGTCGTTCCACTTCGCGTCGTTCGGCCTGCCCACCGCGCCGGCCCGCCGAGCTCGAAGGGGGTCGCGACCGTTGCCGGCGCGACCGCTTGCTCATCGGGCGCGTCGCGGGCCGGAGATCAGCCGATCGAGCCGCCGGCTTCGGGAGCCACCCCCTTGTAGCTGCTGGGCGGCGGGCTCACAACGGCCCGGTACTGCTTCACGAAGTCCCTCACGACTGCCAGGCTCGGCTCGTCGCATGCCTGGTACCGGTGCCACGCCACCAACACCATGTCCTTGCCCGCGGGCAAGCGCCCCGCCGCACCGTCGGACGGGTAGCTGTACGGGGCCACGATGACGTGGTCGTTCGTCGGCGGGCTCGTGTAGAAGTCCTTGATCTTCTGGATGTCACCGGACGCCAGGCCGGGTCGATACCACACGATCACGGTGGCGTGCTCCAGGGAATGGATGGCCCGGTAGATATCCGGCGGCGCGGAGTAGTCGCCCGCCGGGAGGGGTGTCGCGTCGTGGGGGCCGGACGTCGGCGGGTGGGTCGGGTACGCCGAGATCTTCGGACGGGTGGCCGGGATGACGTGCGCCTGGTCCCCGGGACCGCCCTCGCTGGCGGGGTGGTATGCGTGGGTCGTCAGCACCGGACCGCATCCCGCCACGAGCGTGGCCGGCGGTCGCGTCAAGGCGTAGGCGGTGATGGCTCCCGAGACCAGGAGGACCGCGACGATCGCCCCGACGATCCGGAGCGATCGGCGTCGCTTCATTCGTCGCTGGATGACCTCTCGCTGCCGGCGAGCCTCCTCTTTCCGTACCGCTCGGTTGGGGCCGCCCGGCTCGGCTGGCGCGACGCGAGGAGCTGGACCGGGCGCGGCGACCTTGGTGCCGGCGGCGCCGCGGGATGCCGGCGCGTTGGGACGCTTTCGCTTCTTCTTCGCCATTCGACACGTGTCTCCTCAGCCCGAGGTCGGCGGCTCGGTCTTCGGTGGAGAGGGGTACTTGAACTCTACAGGCTCGGCATTGATGCGACCGGCCAGCCTGCCCAGCATGACGATGATCACCACGCCGACGATCGTCACCAGCCCGGCGTAGATGAACAGCGCGCTGATTCGACCTGCTTGTTCGGGGTCCTCGAAGTACTTGGCGAACACCGCGGTGATGGCGCTGTTCCACGCCAACGCGGCCACCACCCCGAACGCCGCGCTGGCCAGGGAGATCATCGTTGCGACCACCTCCCGGCTGAACCGCGAGGTCTTCTTGACGACCGGCCCAACGACCGGGAGCTCTTCCTCGGTCCTGTCGTCCATCTCGATCCTCCTTGAGCGTGGTCTCGAATCCGACCGTTGCACGGTACCGGGCATCATCCCTATGCTTCGACTCGCCTTCCCCTCGGATGGCCCGGGCCGTCGGCGCCACCGCGCGCCGGGCCGGTCGGAAAGGAGCGGGAATGGCGACGTCGGCGCCCTCCGGCACGCGGTCAGGCACCAGCGAACCCTTCGACCGGTTCTTCAAGTATTCCGAGCGAGGATCGAGCTTTCGGACGGAGCTGATCGCGGGTGCGGCCACGTGGTTGACCATGGCCTACATCCTGTTCGTCAATCCCGGCATCCTCGGTGTAGTGACCGACCACGACGGCGTCAAGCTCGCCGCCGACCAGGTCGCGGCGGTGACCGCGCTGGTGGCGGGGGCCATGACGCTGTTGATGGGGATCTACGCGAACTATCCATTCGCCATCGCCGCCGGCCTCGGCCTCAATGCCTTCGTGGCCTTCACGCTGGTCGCCGCGACCGGCCTGACCTGGCCCGAAGCGATGGGGGTGATCGTGATCGAGGGGCTCGTCATCACGGTCCTGGTCCTCACGGGGTTCCGGGAAGCCGTGCTCAACGCCATCCCGATGGATCTCAAGCGGGCGATCGCCATCGGCATCGGGTTGTTCATCGCGCTCATCGGGCTGGTCAACGCCGGCATCGTGATCCATCCAGAGGAGGGAACGATCGTGGGGCTCCGGCCCGACCTGACGACCTTCCCCGTGCTCACGTTCGTCATCGGGTTCGTGGTCACGGCGGCGTTGGTCGCCAGGCGCGTAAAGGGAGCGCTGCTCTTCGGCATCCTCTTCACGACGGTCGTGGCGTCGGTGTTCAACGCGTTCAAGGGCGGACGGCTCTGGCCGGCGGGGACGGCCGAGCTGCCGGAGAAGGTGGTGGCGACTCCGAACTTCGACCTCCTGGGCAACTTCTCGTTCGACGTCTTTCACGTGGGGATCGCGCTGACGATCGCCCTGATCATCTCGGTGATGCTGTCCGACTTCTTCGACACCATGGGAACGGTCGTCGGTATCGCCGGCGAGGCGAACTTGCTCGACGAACGGGGCCGGTTGCCCGGGATCAACCGAGTCCTCCTGGTGGACTCGCTCGCTGCGGCGGCCGGCGGCGCCGCGTCGTCATCGTCCAACACCACCTACATCGAGAGCGCCGCCGGTGTTTCGGAAGGGGGCCGGACCGGGCTGACCGCGGTCGTGGTCGGCGTGCTGTTCCTGGCCGCGATGTTCCTGTCGCCGCTGGCCAGCGTGATCCCGTTCGAGGCGACCGCGCCGGTCCTGATCATCGTGGGCTATTTCATGATGGCCCAGGTCCGCGAGATCAACTGGTCCGACCCGGGGATCGGGATCCCCGCGCTCCTGACCATCATCATGATGCCGTTCACGTTCAACATCGCGCACGGCATCGGGTTCGGGTTCATCTCGTACCTCCTCATCCAGGTCCTCCGGGGGCGATGGCGCGAGGTCCATCCACTGCTGGTGATCGTGGCCGGGGTGTTCGGGTGGTACTTCTTCCGGGGGTTGCTGGCGTAGGAGGTCGAGCGAGAGGCGGTCAGCTGGCGGGGTCCTGGTCGGTCCGAAGCTGGACCTTCGCCACATCTTCCGGCCGATTGACGTTGAGGGCGAACCGACCCATCGGGTCTACTTCCTGCCATTCATCGTGGCCGACCCAGCGGACGCTCAACCACTGAAGGGCGCCCTGGATGCTGAGCGACCCCTCGATC
>JBHELE010000175.1:0-5134 GCA_046263235.1 Actinomycetota bacterium | reverse complement strand
AGGAACACCAGGCACACGCCGGATCCGAGCATGGCGATCGGGAACAGACGGTCCTTCTCGATGAACCGCGTCACGAAGTTCATGAGCGCCATCCCGCCGCCCATCCCGACGCCGAAGGCCGTCATCAGGAACCCGAACCCGGTTGACGGGGCGTTGACGGTCAAGGCGGCGAACACCGGGCCCAGGGAGATCACCGACCCCACCCCCGCAAACGCGATCACGATCCCGAGCGTCATCGCCCGGACCATGGAATGCTCCCGGAGGAACCGGTAGCCGGCTCGAACATCCCGGAGCAGGTCCTGGGCCACGAGCCCCGGACGATCCGAGACCGCAGCCCCCGCCGCCCGCTGCGGCGGAAGCTGGAGGCCCCACACCATCCGGGCCGAGAAGAAGAACGTCAGGGCATCGAGCCACAGCGCCAGAAACTCCGGGTGGTTGTGGAAGTAGCCGACGCGGCTCCCGATGCCCTCCGACACCCCGGCCAGCGTCGTGTAGATGATGGCTCCGAGGGGCAGCGTGCCGTAGGTGGTGATCAGTCCCACTGAGTTCGCGTTCGACAGCTGCCGCCGCGGCACGAGGTTCGGGATGCTCGCGTCCTTCGCCGGCGTCCACAGCAGCGACAGGGACTCGATGACGAACGAGACGAGGAAGATCAGCCAGAGCGACGGCAGGAACGGAACGAACGCGTACAGCGATCCCCTCGCCAGGTCGGCCCACACCATGAGCTTCTTGCGGTCGTAGCGGTCGGCGAAGGCACCGGCGAACGGGCCGAAGAGGACGGACGGAAGCAACCGCGCCAGCATGACCCCGGCCACGGCCAGACCGACCAGGCTGCCGGCGGCGAGCCGCGTGACCAGCGCGGCAACGGCGACGAAGCCGACCCAGTCGCCCGTCGACGAGACGAGCATCGCCCGCCACAGCCGGGAGAACCGCGGGTCGGTGATGAGGTCCCTCAGCGTGGCGCGCTTCGTCCCCCGGAGGGCGGCGATCTCGTCGGCCACGGCGGCCATGGGGTCGAGCCGTCCCCGGCGGCGCGACCGCGGTTCTTCGCTGCGCTCGGCCACCCGTTCCTGCACCGGCGCCCCGAACCCCAGCGTCAGCTCGCCTTCGATTGGGAGCGCGGTGCTGCGGCGGCGCGGCGCTTCCGTCCCCTGCTTCGCGGTTTCGGCACGAGCGCCTTCGCCTCCTCCTCGGACAGCTCCGCTCCCTCGGCGTCCCAGGCCCGTCCGCAATTCGTGCACCGCCGGGCCCCGCCGCGGGCGGCCACGACCAGCCCGCTGCACACCGGACATGGCTCGGGGAACGGCTTCTGGTTCACCGAGAAGTCACAGTCCGGATACCGGCTGCACGAGTAGAACGACCCGAACCGGCCGCGGCGTTCGACGATCTCGCCCTGGCCGCACTTCGGACACGTCACACCGGTGCTCTTGGGCGGTTCCTTCTTGATGTACTTGCAGTCGGGATACCTCGAGCACCCGATGAACGGCCCGAACCGCCCCGTCCGCTCGACCAACTCGCCGACGCCGCACTGGGGGCAGGTCTCCCCGATCGGCTTCGGCTCCGCCGCGGCCTGGTCGCCCTCGACCGGCCGGGTGTACTTGCACTCCGGATACCGCTCGCACCCGATGAACATGCCGTAGCGTCCGAGCTTTTTCACCAGGTGCCCCTGGGCGTCGCCGGTTCGGCCTTCCTCCGGACAGCGCGGGCACAGCTCCTGCAGGATCACCTCGGGCGGCTGGATCTTGCCCTTGGCCCGCTCCACGTCCTCGTGGAACGGCTCGTAGAACTCCCGGAGCACCTTGACCCAGGCCGCCTTGCCCTCGGCGATGTCGTCGAGCTCCTCCTCCATCCGCGCGGTGAACCCCACGTCGACCACGTCACCGAAGTGCTCAACGAGGATGTCGTTCACGACCTCGCCGATCTCCTCGGGAAAGAACCGCTTGTCCTCCAGGCGGACGTAGCCGCGGTCCTGCAGGGTGGAAATGATCTGGGCGTACGTCGAAGGCCGCCCGATGCCGTATTCCTCCAGCGCCTTGACCAGCGTGGCCTCGGTGAACCGAGGCGGGGGCTGCGTGAAGTGCTGCTCCGGGAGCAGCTCCAGGAGCCGCAGCGCTTGCTCCGCCGTCAGCTCGGGAAGCCGCGACTCGGCGTCCTCGTCGGCGTCGTCGTCGCGTCCCTCGAAGTACACCCGCCGGAACCCGTCGAACCTCAAGGTCTGTCCGGTGGCCCGGAGGAGGTATCGCGTGTCGTCGGACCGCGGTCGAGCCTCGATGTCCACGCTGACCTGGTCGAACCGCGCCTCGGTCATCTGCGACGCCACGGTTCGCTGCCAGATCAACCGGTACAGTCGGCCCTGGTCGCGGTCGAGCGACTTGTCGACCTCGTCGGGATACCG
The DNA here is from genome assembly GCA_046263235.1 of Actinomycetota bacterium. GTDB lineage: Bacteria > Actinomycetota > UBA4738 > UBA4738 > UBA4738 > JBHELE01. The sequence continues at coordinate 2,739 of JBHELE010000175.1, read as the reverse complement.
GCCGGCGCTGGTGGGACGGATGGCCTCGTGGGCCTCCTGCGCTCCGCGCTGCTTCTTACGATATCGCCGCGGCTCGGCCAGGGCGTATTCCTTGCCGTACAGCTGACGGACCACCTTGGCGATCTCCGCCAGGGCGCTGTCCGCGATATTCACCGAGTCCGTCCGCATGTACGTGATCAGTCCGACCTGGCCCTCGCCCGGTAGCTCTACCCCTTCGTACAGCCGCTGGGCGATCTGCATGGTCTTCCGGGCGGAGAACCCCAGCTTCCGGGCGGCCTCCTGCTGCAGGGTCGACGTCGTGAACGGCGCGGCCGGGTTTCGCTTGACGTCCTTCCGCCGGACCTCCTGCACGCGGTAGGCCGCGTCGCGGAGCGCCGCGACATGGCGGTCGGCTTCGGCCTGGGTCGACAGGACGAGACCCTTCTTGTCCGGCGAGGCGGCCAGCTTTTCGTCCCCGACCTGGATCAGCCTGGCCAGGAACGCCTGGTCGTCCCCGTTCGGCGATAGCCTGGCGTCGACACTCCAGTACTCCACCGGGACGAACGCGGCGATCTCCCGCTCGCGGTCCACGATCAGCCGCAGGGCCACCGACTGGACCCGTCCGGCCGACAGCGTCCACCGCTTCAGTCCCTTCTGGAGCAGCGGCGACAGCTCGTAGCCGACGATCCGGTCGAGGATCCGCCGGGCTTGTTGGGCATTGACCAGGTCGAAATCGATGCGCCTGGGGTCCTCGAACGCGCGTTGGACGGCGGACTTCGTGATCTCGGTGAAGGTCACCCGGTTCGCCGCCCGGGGGTCGGCCCCGATCGACTCCGCGACGTGCCAGGCGATGGCCTCTCCCTCCCGGTCGAAGTCGGTGGCCAGCCACAGCCCCGCCGCCGTCTTGAAGCGCTTCTTGAGCTGCGAGACGGTGTCCCGCTTCTCCTCTGGGACGACGTATTCCGGACGGAAGTCGTCGGCGAGCTCGACCCCCATCCGGTCCTCCGGAAGGTCACGAACGTGGCCGCGGCTGGCCGTGACGGAATAGTCGGAGCCGAGGTAGCGCTCCAACGTCTTCGCCTTCGCCGGCGACTCCACGATCACGAGTTGCTTCGCCATGTTTGTCTTGTTTCGGCGATTCCCACCCGGCCTAACCGCTCACTGTACGCCATGGGTCAGTCCCGACCGGCGAAACGGGAGGCGGAGGTCGGCGCGGCCGGAGGTACCGGACGCGAGACGTTCAACGGCCGCGACGGGGCAGGATGTTCCCGATTGGTACCCTCGGGGACCCACGTACGGAGGCCCGTCGTTGGTCGAGCTAATAGAGAATCTCATCCGCGACTACGGCTATCTGGCCGTGTTCGTCCTGATGGTCCTGGAGTCGGCGTGCATCCCCGTCCCGAGCGAGGTGACGATGCTGTTCGGGGGGGCCCTGGCGAACGCCACGTTCGCGGCGACGGCGTTCTCGCATCCCATCGAACCGAAGAGCTTCATCGTCGTGGGGTTGTTGGGGACGCTCGGCAACCTCGTCGGCTCTTGGATCGCGTACTACGCCGGCCGGGTCGGTGGGCGCCCGCTGATCGTGCGGTGGGGACGGTACGTGTTCCTGCGCGAGCACGAGCTGGACCGGGCCGAGGTGTGGTTCGCCGAACACGGTGAGGCGGCCGTGTTCGTGTCGCGCTTGCTCCCGGTGGTTCGGACGTTCATCAGCCTCCCGGCCGGCGTCGCGGAGATGCCGATCGGGAAGTTCTCGCTGTACACCGTGGCCGGATGCATCCCGTGGACCTTCGCCCTGGCCGGCGTGGGGTACGCCGTGGGAAGCAAGTGGGAGACGGTTGAGCGGTACTTTCGTCCCGTCGCCATCGCCATCGCGGTGCTGATCGTGATCGCCGCGGCATGGTGGCTGATCCGCCGGGCGCGAGCGGGGGCGAACGACGAATCCGCTCGGACGACCTAGCCACGCTCCAAATCGGGCGCTTCCCGCGGCCGCTACAGCGGGTTCTCGCTATCCGAGTCGGCGCCGGACCTCCTTCGACCGCAGGTACCGGCCGATCTCACCGTACCGGTCGCCGACGTTGGCGAACTCGACGTAGTTGCGCGCCTTGGCGAGCCAATCGACCGTCGTGGGATGGAGGCCGTCCGCTGCCCGAAGAAGACGGTCGCCCGTCACCGGCGGCTCGCGCTCGGTCATCAGGGCCTCTTCGATCGCTTCATCGGTAGCGTGTTCCACCACGGCCCTCAGGTCAGCCCCGCTGAACAGCGGCGTCGCCGCCGCCAGCGTTTTCGTGTCCACGTCGTCCGTCGGAACCGACCGCAACAGAACCTCCAGGATGCTCCGTCGGGCCTGTTCGTCGGGAGGCGGTACGAAGATTCGCCGGTCGAACCGCCCCGGCCGCAGCAGAGCCTCGTCCACGTCCCACGGTGCGTTCGTCGCGGCCAAGATGAGGATGTTGCGATTGTCGGCGCCGATCGAATCAAGCTCCTGCAGCAACTGGTCGACCAGCGGGCGAATCGACGTGCCGACGTGCTTGCTCCGCGCGAATCCCAGCGCGTCGATCTCGTCGAGGAACAGCACGCACGGTGCCGCCGCACGGGCCTGTTCAAACGCCACGTGGAGGTTGCGCTCGCTGACGCCCAGGAACGGGTCGATGATCTGCTCGATCCGAACGTTGTAGAACGGCAAGCCGCACTCGCCGGCGGTCGCACGGGCGAGTAACGTCTTCCCGCAGCCCGGCGGCCCGAACAGGAGAACCCCACCTC
>JBHELE010000174.1:0-4350 GCA_046263235.1 Actinomycetota bacterium | reverse complement strand
GAAACACACGTGGATGCAGGACTACGGCACCTCGACCTTCAAGCCAACGATCAAGGAGGAGCGGCGGCTCCTGGCCCGAACGCTGGTCGTGGTGTATGCCCCGAACGAGCTCGTCGATCCGACGATCACGTTCAAGGACGTCCCGACGACGGATGCGTTCTATCGCTACATCAACGTCGCGGCGAAGCTCGGCTGGCTTCCCGGCTACGACGACGGGACGTGGCGCCCCACCGGGTCGCCCTACAAGCGAACGTTCGACCGCGCTCTAATCCTGGCGATGGGGAAGTTCTCCTCGGCGATCAAGGGCCTGCAGAACATCCATTCATACGACGGCTCCATCAAGTACGCGGTGGACTCCTACATGCCCTACATGCAGCTGGCCCACTGGCTCGGTTTCCACTACAACCACTCGGACGAGAGCCTTGACCTCAATCCCCAGACGTACATGAAGCGGGACGAGGTGGCCTACTCGTTGTGGAAGGCCACGACGCTGCCGTCGTGGGAGATCACCGACGCCGCCAAGTTCAACGACATCGCGCTGCCGAACCTGGACCCGAGCACGCAGGCGGGAAAGCTGAACATGACCCGCTACGCGCTCAAGCAGATCGGCTACCCCTACGTGTGGGGCGGCGAGTGGAACACGAAGACGCCGTCCGGATACTGCTGCGGGGCCCAGCCCATCGGCGGGATGGACTGCTCCGGCTTCACCTGGTGGGTCCTCAAGAAGAACGAGGGCGGGTACAACGCGGCCCAGTACCACTCGAGCTACGCCGGGTGGTCGCTCCCTCAGCGAACCAGCTCCGACATGGCGTACGCCACATCGTCGAAGATCACCTGGGGGAACCTGAAGATCGGTGACCTGATGTTCTTCGCGGGCTCCGGGGGCACGACGTGGTCGAGCGTGGACCACGTCGGGATCTGGCTCGGCAACAACTGGATGATCAACTCGGCCAGCAGCACCGACGGCGTCGTCTTGGAGCCCGTTGCCAGCGGGTGGTTCCGGGACCACTTCGTGTACGGGCGGCGGATGATCCCAACGAGCTCCTCGCGGACGTACGAGTCGGCCGGGGTGTACGACCTGGCCGCCGGGGAGGTCGGGTCCGGACCGCGGCGCTAACGCGTCACGGGTCGCCGATCACCTTCTTCACGGTGTCCAGCAGGACCCCGATCGTGAACGGCCGCCGTAGCTCCGCATCGACCGGCACCAGCAACAGCTTCTCGGTCTCCCCTTTCGCCGCCATGAACACGATCACCTTGACGTCGCGGAGCGACGGGTCCTCACTGACCGTCTTCAGAACGCCCCACCCATCCTCAGCGGGAAGCTCCGCGTCCAGGATCAGCAGGTCGAACGGTTCCTCCCGAAGCCGTTTCAGACCCGCCGCCCCGCTGCCTGCCTCGTGTACCTCGAACCCGGCTAGCTGCAGGCGGAGCACCGGTTGTCGCAGGTGCTCGGGGCGGTTGTCGATGAACAGGATCCGCTTCTTGGCCACGGCCAGGTGAGCCTATGCCCCGCCTGGCCGCGTGGAAATCCGGGCCGAACCCAATTCGGCCGAATGGTTTGACACGAAAGAACTAGCCCGCTAGGTTCATGCCCCGGGCTGCGATGGAGCAGCCCGTTTCTTATGCGCGCAACGGGGGAGAGGCGTCACCGGCGGATCGTGCGGCTGTTCGCGGCCGCGGTCCTGACCGTCTCCATGACCGTCACCGCGTCCACCGTGTCCCTGGCCCGCCCCAGCAAGCACGATCTCGACGTCGCGCAGGCCAAGTACGACGCGCTGAACGAGCAGCTGTCGCTGTTCGACGAGCAGTACAACCAGGCCCGGCTGGAGCTTCAGCAGGTTCAGAGGCAACTCGCCGATGCCAAGGCCGCGGCCGAGGCGGCCCAGGCCGAGGCGAACGAAGCCCGAGACCTCCTGTCCGCCCGGGCGGTGGCCGCGTACACCGGCTCGGGGTCCCAGCTCGAGGTCCTCCTGGGGGCGACCACGTTCGCGGAGTTCGCCGACCGCCTGGAGTTCGTGACCCAGGTCGCCCAGAGCGACGCCGACGTCGCCGCTCAGGCCGAGGTCTCGCGGCAGAAGGCCGTTCGGGCCACCCAGACCTACAACGCTGCGCTCGATCGGCAGCGGTCGATCGTGTCGAAGCTCGGGGCGAAGAAGGCCGAGATGGCCCAGGCCGTCGCCGAGCAACAGGAGTTGGTGCGCGAGCTGAAGATCGACCTGGAGAAACAGGCCCGCGAAGCCCGCGAAGCCCGGGAGGCCGCCCGCCGAGCGGCGGCGGCGGAGACGGCGCCCATACCCTCAACCGGCGGCGGGGGGAACCCTGGCCCGCCGCCCTCCGTCAGCGGCGGCGCCGCTGCGGCCGTCGAGGCCGCGTACTCCGTGCTGGGCGTGCCGTACCAGTGGGGCGGCTCCAGCCCGGAGAGCGGGTTCGACTGTTCCGGGCTCACCATGTGGTCGTGGGCGCACGGTGGCGTGTCCCTCCCCCATTCCTCTTCGGCCCAGTACTACTCGCTGCCCCACGTGTCGGTCAGCAACCTCCAACCGGGCGACCTGGTGTTCTTCTACACGCCGATCCACCACGTCGGGATCTACGTGGGCGGAGACCAGATGATCCACGCGCCGCATTCCGGTTCGTACGTGCACGTCACCCAGTTCTCGACGTACCCCGAGTTCGTCGGCGCCGCTCGGCCTGGTTAGTCCCCGGAGGCTCGCTCACCGAATCGGGTACCCGACCTCGGTCCGGTATTCCGACGGCTCCACGCCATCGGCCGGCCCGGTCCAGTAGACCTCCCAGGGTGGCCCCGTGATCTGGCGTCCGTTGGCGCCGATCCATTCCTCGATGGCCCGGTGCGCCTCGCCGATGGACGCGTACGAGCCGTCATGCCACGTGACGGCGAACCTGGCGGCGTCGAGCGTTCGGCCCGTTACCCGGTCTGAGGGCGGAACCTGCTCGAGCACCGGGAACCCGGCTTCCATGTCCACTTCATCGCCGTACTCGTGGAAGATCCCGAAGCTGGGCCCCACCGGTTCGATGCCGCGCTCCTGCAGATAGGCGAACACCTCCGGCAGGACCCCGCCGAACGTCGTGCCGAGCCGGTTCGGCTTCGTCGTGACTCGAATCGTCGCCACGTGCCGCGTCGGCAGATCCTTCACCTCGACGTCGTATCCCATCGTGCGCACCTCCCGAACATTTGTAGGACGAAACGCTATCGTTCCGCGCATGGCCGAGACCGTCCGGACCGATGTTGCCGCGCCCGATCAGGTCACCCTGGCGGCGTTCGTGGCGATGGTGTTCATCGGCGGATCGAACGTCGTGGCCGTCAGCCTTTCGAATGGCGAGCTTCCCCCCTTCTTCGGCGCCGGGCTTCGGTTCGCCGTGGCCGGCGCGATCCTGCTCGGCGTCGTGGCCGTGCGCCGCATTCCGTTTCCTCGAGGACCGGCCCTCATCGGCACCCTCCTGTACGGCGTGATCGGCTTCGCGGGGTTCTACTCCTTCGCGTACTGGGCGCTTCGTCCGAACGGACTCCCGGCGAGCGTGGCAGCCGTGGTCCTGGCGTCGGTGCCCCTGCTGACGTTCTTCTTCGCCCAGGCGCATGGGCTGGAGACGTTCCGGTGGCGGCCGCTGGTCGGCGCGGTCATCGCCATCGCCGGGATCGCGGTCCTGATCGGGGGAGATCTCGAGCTGCAGCTACCGGTGGCCCCGTTGCTCGCGGCCTTCGGAGCCGCCGCCGCCGGGGCGGAGGGCGGCGTGGTCATCAAACGGTTCCCGCCGAACAGCCCGGTCACCGCGAATGCGTACGGCATGCTCATCGGGGCACTCCTCCTGCTGGCCCTTTCGCTGGTCGCCGGAGAGAACTGGACCCTGCCCGGGCGGGCCTTCGACTGGGGCGTGCTCGTGTACCTGGTGCTGGCCGGGTCGGTGGCGCTGTTCGTCCTGTTCCTGTTCGTGCTGAAACGGTGGACCGCGACCGGGACGTCGTACTTCACTGTCCTCATGCCAATCGTGGCCGCGGTGCTCGGCGCGTGGGTCCTGGACCAACCGATCACCGTGGCGGTCGTGCTCGGCGGCCTGGTGGTCCTGGCCGGCGTGTACATCGGAGCCCTGTCGCACGGAAAGGTCCCCGCGCCGGTGACTGGTCCCAAGGCCGAAGAGAGCGAAGCCCTGGCCCAGCGCTGTTCGACCTGCTGATCGCCGCGCTGCTACGCGCCCGGCTTGAGGACCATGTCCACCACGACCAGCGTGAGCACCACGAGATCGAAACGTCCGACCGCCACGATGCGGGCGAGGCGCCGGTTGACCTCCGTGTCGTCTCCCCCCCGGGCGTCGATGAGCTCGCTCAGGCGCTTGGAC
>JBHELE010000173.1:0-6587 GCA_046263235.1 Actinomycetota bacterium | reverse complement strand
GCGGGCGCGGTCGCCTTTCTCGAACGGACGGCCAGCGGACAGGCAATGCAAGCGATCGTGTCCGACCAGCTGGGGGCCAGAGCGGTCGGCCTCCCGGTCGACCGGCTGCTCGCTGTGGCCTTCGGCCTGGCCGGCGCGCTCGCCGGAGTGGCCGCGGTGGTCGCCGCACCGGCGGCGCCGGTCTCCGCTGACACCGGCGCGCTGCTCGGCCTGAAGGGACTCGCCGCGACGCTGCTGGGCCGGTTCGGCCCGCCGTGGACCGTGTTCGGAGCCGGGCTCGTCCTGGGTGTGATCGAGGCCGCCGTCACCAGCCTGCACATCGGTCCCGTCCGCCTCGGACCCGAGTTCCGCGACATCATCCCCCTGGTGGTGGCCGTCGCCGTGATGGCCGCCCGCGGTCTGGCCGAGGCCGTGGCGGAAGACGAGTGACCACAGGCTCCGGCGCGCCGATGTGGCGAGATCGCGGCCGCCGGTTCGCCCGGTGGTCGGCCCACGTCGCGGCCGCCGCCTTCGGGGCGCTGGGGCGCGAGACGAATCGACTGGCACTGGCCGCCGCCGAGGCCGGGCGCACGGCCCGGGCCGGATGGACCGGTCGGACGTCGATCGCTGCGGCCCTGTTTCTGGCCGCCGCTCTCGTCCCACTCGCCGTCGCGGATCCCTTGCGCCGCGCCTCGTTCGCGTCGGCGCTGTACGTGGCCCTGGCCGCGGTGGGCCTGAACGTCACGGTCGGGCTCGCCGGGATGCCGTCGCTCGGCCAGGGGGCGTTCGTCGGGATCGGGGCGTTCGGAGCGGCCCTGCTCACGACCAGGGCGGGGTGGGACTCCGGGGCGGCGGTCGTCGTCGCCGTGGCCCTCGCCGCCGGGGCCGGCCTCCTCGTGGGATCGGGCGCCAGCCGACTGCGGGGCCCGTTCGTGGCCGTGGCCACGTGGGTCGTGGCCTGGCTCGTCGCGTTCGCCCTGGCCGCGTTTCCGGCCCTGTCCGGCGGAGCGCAGGGGCTGGTGGTCCCCGAGGGCAGGGTGAACATCCCGTGGACCGGCCTTGGGTTCCGCCTCACCCCCGCGGTGCACTACGAGGTGGCGCTCGTCCTGGTGAGCCTCGCCCTACTCGCGTTCGGGGTGGTGGCGCGATCCCCGGCCGGGCTGGCGCTGGCCGCCGCGCGCCGCGGTTCGACCATGGCCGCCGTCGCCGCCCTCCGCACGCGCCCGCTTCACCTCGGCGCATTCACCGTCTCCGCAGCGGTCGGGGGGCTCGCCGGCGCGCTGCTCGTACAGCTGGCCGGGATCGCCGACCCCACCGCGTACGGTCCGCTGCTGTCGGTCGAGCTCTTCGTGGCGGTGTTGCTGGGCGGGGCCGGGACGCTGCTCGGACCCGTGATCGGCGCCGCGGTCCTGGTGGTCCTCCCGACCATCGCGCACGGCGCGGGAACCACGGCCGGAGCGAGCCGATTCCAGCCGGTGATCACCGCCGTGCTGCTGCTGGCCGCCCTGCTCGTGGGCCGAGGGGGCCTGGTTCGGCTGTTCGAGAGATGGCTCATACCCCGGTGGCGCCGTTCGGACCAGGCGACGACCGAGTCGGTTCCCGAGGCGCCGAAGCCGAAGGGCGCGGCGGGGCGCCGAACAGTCGGTCGGGAACCACGCCGGTCGAGCGATGGGCCCCCCGTGCTCGTGGCGGATGGGTTGACGAAACGCTTCGGCGGCGTGACCGCACTGGACGGTTTGTCGGTGGCCTTCTCCGAGGGACGCATTCACGCCATCATCGGCCCCAACGGCTCCGGAAAGACCACGCTGCTGCGGACGCTGGCAGGGGCCGTCGTCCCCGACGACGGGCGAGTCTCCCTCGACGGGCGCGATGTCACCGGCCTTCCGCCGTGGGAACGCTCTCGCGCCGGTATCGCCAGGACCCCCGCCCGGACCACGGTCGTTCCGGAGCTCACGGCGCTGCAGCACATCGAGGCCGCGCTGTGGTCGGAGGACGGGCGGGCCACGCCGTTTCGCATCATCGTGAGCACGCCGCGGGCGCGGGCCGAGATGGCCGGCATTCGAAGCCGGGCCGAAGAGGTGCTCGCATTGCTCGACCTCTCGGCGGTGGCGAGCCGCCCCGCCAGTGAGCTGAGCGGCGCTGATCAGCGACTGATCATGCTGGCCACGGCGTGCGCCCGCGGACCGCGCGTGCTGCTGGCGGACGAGCCTTCCTCAGGTTTGTCGGGACCCGACGCCGAGCGAATCATTCGGGCGCTCATCACGCTGAGGGCCGCCGGTACGACGGTCGTGCTCGTCGAGCACAACCTCGGCGTGGTCCGAGTCGCCGCGGACGTGGTGACCGTGCTCGACGCCGGAGCGGTCATCGCGGAGGGCACGCCCGGGCGGATCGCCCGGCGCCGAGCGGTTCTCGACGCGTACCTCGGCGAGGCCGCGTCCGAGCTGGCTCGACCGCGTCGCCGAACCGGGGGAAGATCGTCGGCGAAACGAGCGCGGAGCTCGACGTCGGCGACGAGAAAGAGGTGACGGGGATGCCGGCCGCGCCATCGATGGCCCAGGTGTACGAGGACATGGTGGTTCCGGGAATCTTCGGCCAGTGGTCTGAGGACCTGGTGGAGCGAGCGGAGGTCCGGCTGGGCGATCACGTCCTGGACGTGGCCTGCGGGACGGGAGCCATAACCCGCCTGCTCCCGGCGCGCGTCGGGCCCACCGGACGCGTCGTGGGCCTCGACGTCAGCCCGCCGATGCTGGCCGTGGCGCGGTCGGTGGGGACCGCGGCCGGCCTTCCGATCGAGTGGCACGAAGGCGACGCGATGGCTCTTCCCTTCGGTGACGCGGAATTCGACGCCGTCCTGTGCCAGCAGGGCCTGCAGTTCTTCCCCGACCCCCCGGCCGGGGTGCGCGAGATGAGACGCGTGCTTCGTCCCGGAGGCCGGGCCGTCGTGAGCTGCTGGAGGTCCATCGAGGAGGACCCTGCTTTCGGCGCCCTCGACGACGCGGCGGCACGCCACCTCGGGAGGCGCGTCTTCACGACCCGGCACGCCCTGAGCGATGCCGACATGCTTCGATCTTTCTTCACGGACGCGGGGTTCCGCGACGTCACGGTCGAGCCTCGGGAGCGCACCGCGCGGATCCGGCGCTCCCCCCGCGAGTTCGCCCGGCTCTCGATGGAGGGAGCGGCCTCGGCCGTCCCGGAGCTCAAGGGGCTGGATCCCCCGGCGCTGGCCCGCCTCCTCGACGAGCTCGCCGGAGATGCCGAAACGATTCTGGCCCGCTTCGTGAGGGACGATGTCGTCGAGTTCCCGCAGACCGCCAACATCGCCCGGGGAGTCGCCTGACCGGTCCATCCCCGTCGGAGCGGCCCGGGTCCCTACCCCCCGATCATCGACATCGAACGGCCCGGCCGTTCGAAGTCGGGATGGTTGATCTTGTGGCCTTCCCACTTGCCCCACACCGCCGCCCGGATCAACGTTTCGATCTCCGCGTCGGAGACGCCCGACCGCAACGGCCCCCGAAGATCGGTTTCGTCGATGGAGAACAGGCACGCCCGGAGCTCTCCCTCGGCGGTGATCCGAAGGCGGTTGCACGTATCGCAGAACGGTTCGGTGACGGAGGCGATCAGCCCGATGGCACCGGGTGAGCCGTCGGCGAACCGATAGCTGGCGGCCGGTTCGTTTCCGCTCCCAGACGGCACCAACGGATAGACGGCGTCGATCGCCTCGACGATGCCGGCCGACGGCAGGACCTTGTCGCGCTCCCATTGGTGATCCGCATCGAGCGGCATGTATTCGATGAACCGGACCTCGAACCCCGTGTGGCGCGCGTACCGCGCAAAGTCCAGGATCTCGTCGTCGTTCGTCCCCGCGATCACGACGACGTTGATCTTGATGGGCGTGAGTCCCGCCTCTCGGGCGGCCGTGATGCCGGCCATCACCCGATCGAAGGCGTCTCGCCGGGTCATCTCGGCGAACCGGTGACGAAGCAGCGAGTCGCATGAAACCGTCACCCGGTCCAGCCCCGCCTCGGCCAGCGGTCCGGCCAGTCGATCCAGCAGGAGACCGTTCGTGGTCATCGAGATGTCGACGTCCGGATGCCCCGCCCGGAGCATCGCCACGAGCGTGGGGAGGTCGGCCCGGACCGTGGGCTCGCCGCCCGTGACCTTGAGCGACCGCACGCCCAGGCGAACGAACAGGTCGACGAGCCGCGCCATCTCCTCGAACGTGAGGATCTCCGACTTCGGCAGCCACTGAAGGCCCTCGGCGGGCATGCAGTAGGTGCACCGGAAATTGCAGCGATCGGTGACCGAGACGCGCAGATCGTCGGCGACGCGACCGAACACGTCGACGAGGGGCCCATCGCGGGGAGGGCGTTCATCGGAGCGGAACATAGGGTCCATCGGTTGCCAGGATATGCCCATTCGTCCGACCGTCATCCTCATGAGCAGGCGCCCGACCGGCGCCGCGCGTCAGCCGGCGGCTGACCGTACGGCCGGTCGCTAGCATCGGCGTCATGAGCGAGGCGAACGCCGGCCGGCGTCCAGGGGCGGTCGTGATCACCGTGAGCGATGGGGTTGCCCGCGGCACGCGCCAGGATCGCGCCGGTGAAGCGGTGAGCGCCATGCTCGACGGGTTCGGCTTCGCCGTGATCCGAAGGCACGTCGTTCCGGATGAGCGGACCCAGATCGCTTCGGTGCTCCGGTCACTGGCGGCGGATGGCATTCCGCTGGTCGTGACGACCGGTGGGACTGGCCTGGGACCACGCGACGTGACGCCGGAGGCAACCCGATCGGTGATCGACCGCGAGGCGCCCGGACTGGCCGAGCAGATGCGCGCCGCCGGTCGCGAGGCCACGCCCTTCGCCGCGCTGTCGCGAGGGGTAGTCGGGGTGGCCGGCGCGACCCTCATCGTGAACCTTCCGGGCAGCGAGTCCGGCGCGCGGGAGAACCTCGAGGCGATCGCCGCGGCGCTCCCCCACGCCCTGCAGCTGCTGCGAGGCGAGACCGAGCACGCTTCGGGTCCGGCTCACCGCGCCGGCCACGGCGACGTGGGCGGATCGCGATCGGTCGAGGACGAGCTGTCGGTGCGCCGAAGTCGCGGGGAGGAGGTCGTCGTCGCTACCGCCGTCCGGACGGAGGGCGATCCGCCGTGCCGGGTGGGGCAGAAGCTGCTCCTGACCCGAAACGGCCCGGTGGCGGGGACGCTTGGGTGCGCCGAGTTCGACACGGCGGCGACGGCCGACGCTGCGCGCGTCCTCGACGCCGAGAGCCCCGTGACGTCCACCTACCGCCACGACCTCGGGTCCGTCGACGTCTACCTCGAACCCTCCGTCCCGGGACCCCGGCTCGTCGTCGTGTCCTCCACGCCCGTGGCGCGGGCCCTGGTGCGGTGAGCCCGCGACGTCGGGTTCGATCCGGTGACCGTTGAGTCGAGGGGCGGCCGCGAGCCGCCCGATCCGGCGCGGCCCCCCCTGTCCGCGGTCGACCAGGCGACGCTCGACGACACGACCGCCGTCGTGTTCACCGACCACGATGCCCCGGATCTCGTGGGAGGCCTGGCGGACGCGCTTCGATCCCCCGCCCGGTTCGTCGGGGTCATGGGAAGCCGCCGTCATGTCGGCCCCCACCTGGCCCGGCTCCGTGAGATGGGGTTCACCGACCAAGACGTGGGCAGGATCAGGACGCCGGTCGGGCTCGACGTGGGGGCGCGGACCGCCGAGGAGATCGCCCTGTCGATCCTCGCCGGGATCGTGGCCGACCGCCACGACGCCCGGGGCGGGTGGCTCGACCGGTAGACTCCGCGAACGTGGAGGCCGCGTTCTTCGACCTGGACAAGACCCTGCTCCCCGGGTCGAGTCTGTATCCGCTGGCTCGGGAGGCGTACCGGCAGCGCTATTTCACCTTGAAGGACGTGATCCGGATGGCTACGTACCAGCTGCGGTACCAGGTCGTGGGGTCCGAGATCGAGGGGGCCATGGAACAGGCCCGGGCCAAGACGCTCGAGTTGATCGCGGGCCAGCCCCGCGAGGAGGTCATCGAGTTCGGTCGCTCCATCGCCCGAGAGGAGCTCCTCCCGCGGCTGTATCCGCAGGCGGTTCAGCTGCTGCAGCGTCACAAGCGCGCCGGCCGGGCCGTGTACATCGCGTCGTCCTCACCGGAGGACTACCTGGAGCTCCTGGCCGAGGAGCTCGGCATCGACGGCGTCATCGGGACGCGAGCCGAAGTGGTCGACGGGCGGTACACCGGGGAGCTCGACGGCCCGATGGTGCACGGGCCGGAGAAGGCGGCGCGGGTGAAGGAGCTCGCCCAGGAGAAGGGATTCGACCTCGACCGTTCGTACGCGTACTCCGACAGCATCAACGACCTGCCCATGCTGGAGCTCGTGGGCAATCCGGTGGCGATGAACCCCGACTACCGGCTGGCGTCGCTGGCCCGGAAGCGAGGGTGGCAGGTCATCGACTTCCGGGTGGCCCGGCGCCGGACCCTGCTGGCGTCGGCGGCGGGCGGCGGCGCGGCGGCGGTGGGAGCGGCCGCCTACGCGCTCGGGTACACGATCGGGCGGCGCAGCGCCCGACGCCCCCTCATCAGCGTCTAGCTGTAGTTCCCACCAGCGT
>JBHELE010000172.1:0-4432 GCA_046263235.1 Actinomycetota bacterium | reverse complement strand
TTCTCGTGGGCGACGCGGGAGACAGCCCCCCGCGAGCGCATCCGCGCGCGGTTCGACCTGCTGGCCGAGATCATGGTCGCGGCATTCCACGCCCTCGGCGTCGACGCGCGGGTCGGTGAGGTGCCCGGCGAATACTGCCCGGGCGAGCACACCGTGAATGCCCGCGGGGTGACCAAGCTCATGGGCGTGGGGCAGCGCGTGATTTCCGGCGCCGCCCACGTGGGAGGCGTCGTGGTCGTCGACGGCGCCCATCGAATCCGTGGCGTGCTGGCGCCCGTGTACGAGGCGCTGGACCTGGCGTGGAACCCGGCCACCGCCGGCGCGCTGGCCGACGAGGCGCCGGGCCTGACGTGGGGCGACGCCCGCGCCGCCATCGAAGCGCAGTTCGCGAGGCGGTTCGACCTGGAAGTCGGCGCGCTATCCGCGGCGGTGCTGACGCTGGCGGCGGATGTCACGCCGCGGTTCGCCGTTCGCTGACTGGGTCAGGCCTCGTACCCCTCGACGACCTCGGGTGGGCGCACCTTCGCGTCCTCCGGGTACAGGCCGCCGCTTCGCCGGGCCCGGCGCTGGTGCAGCAAGTCGCTGCACTGGTCGAGCTCGATCTGGATCACCCGAAGGCGCTCGCGGTCGGCGTTCCCCAGCTCCCCATGACCCGCCTTCGCGTACAGGTCTTCTTCCTCGTGAGCCAGGTCGTTGATCCGGCCCAGGACACCCGGATCCTGCATGTCGATCGCCTCCTCTCCGAACCTTTGGAATAAATGACACACCGGATGTGGGATTTCTTCCAAACTTCGCCCCACGGTCGGGCGGAGTTCTCCGGATGTCAGTGGCCCGCCGTTCCATTCGGTCCATGCGGTTCGATCGCGCCGTCGTTCCGGTGCTCAGCCGTCAGCACGGCCTGATCACGCGGACTCAAGCCATGGCTCGAGGGCTCTCCGACCGCGCCATCGACCATCGGGTTTCTGTTGGCGTGTGGGAACGAGTTCACGACGGCGTTTTCAGACTGGCGGCCTCGCCGCGCAACCGCCGCCAGGAAATCATGGCCGCGTGCCTCGCAGCCGGACGCGGTGCGGTGGCGTCGCATCGCACGGCTGGAGAGCTGTGGAAGCTTCCGGTCACCGCCGCGCTCCTCGAGGTGACGATCCCAAGGGATCGCCGTGCGTCGGTGCGCGCTGTTCGCGTGTATCGAACGAGCGCTCTCCGCGCCGGTCACGTCACACGAATCGATGGCATCCCCCTCACGAAGGTCGCTCGAACCGTGGTGGATCTCGCGAAGGTGCTCGATCGTGACCAACTGGAAGTCCTTCTGGATGACGTGCTCGCGGCGCGTATGGCGACCGTAAGAGCGATCTCGTCGGTCCTGACGGACCTCGGGACGAAAGGCAGAGCCGGAGCCGGAGTCGTTCGGGACTGCTTGAGGCGCCGAGCAATGGGACCGCGCGTCCCCGAGAGCGGCTTCGAATTCCGCCTCTTCAGAGCGCTCCGCGCGCATCGCATCCCGGAGCCGGCGCCCCAACACCGGATCCGCCTGCCGGTGGTCGGACGGCCCGGGTCGACTTCGCGTTTCCGAGGGCGCGACTCGCGCTCGAAGCGGATAGCTACCGATACCACTCCAGTCCGCGGGACTGGTCGCGTGATCGGACGCGGCACAACGCGTTGATCGCTGCGGGATGGCGGGTGCTTCCGATCACATATTCGGACCTCGTCGGGAATCCGGCCGGCGTCGCCGAGCAGATCGCCCGGTGTCTGGATGTCTGCGCTGCGGATCGATTCGGCACCGACCTTTGGAAGAAATCCGACACGTGACGTGGAAATTCTTCCCAACCTCGCCCGCGCAGCCCGGGGTCGTCCGGTCGGCGCGCCGCCAAGGTCCTCTCGGGCCGTCGTGGGCCACAGACCGCGCTACGGCCTCAGCCGACGCGGGCGAGCTGTCGTGACATCGCCACGAGCGCTCCGGTCTCGTCCCACACGTGACCGTCTTCTTCCAGGTACCCGTTCACGAGATAGCGCGTTCGGAATCGGCACTGGAGCCACCCGGGCGCGGGACGGGCCCGGACGTGCAGCGTCAGCTCCAGCGTCGGCACCCACCCCGTCTCCATGAGGTTGAACACGGCCGGCGGGAAGGCATCCGCGATCACCGCGAGCGACCGCGTGTCGTGCGGCCGGTCGTCGGCGAACCGGATCCAGCCGGCCATCTCGCCCGCACCGCTCGGCCGGTGGAGCGCCCACGCCGCCGACTCGGGCGTGATCCGAACGTCGAAATGCTTCAGGAACTCGGCGGCCATGCCACCCTCGCCGCGCACGCACTCGTCGGGGGGAAGGATGGCCGGTCGTTCTCCCAGGACCCTGCTCGGTCCTCGGGCGCCGGAAAGATCGCCGTACGTGGCCGTGGTGTGGAACTTCGGCTCGCCGTCCTGCGAGAACACCGCCGTGGCCGTGGAGTGAGCCCGGCCGGTTCGAACCACCTCGACACGGATCTCGGCGGGGCCGGGGTCCACGCGGCTCATGAAATGTGCGCTGACCGCGACGGGATCCGGATGCGGGATCGACCGGCCCACCGCGTCGAGCACCACCGACAGCAGGTAACCCCCGTTCGGGACGGTGAAGATGTTCCAGCGGTCCGAGATCTCGGCAGTGAACCGCCCGCTGCCTTCGCGAACGACGGCGGTCTCTCGGTCGAAGTCGTACTGCACGAACGGTCGGCCCCCGCGGTCAGTCCCAGCTCTGCCCCAGCCCGAACTCGTTCCCGTCGGGGTCGACGAACTGCGCCCACCATCCCCACGGCTGCTCCTGCGGATCCAGGGTGAACTCCACGCCCTTCGCCTTCAGCTCGTCGGCGGTGGCCATGATGTCGTCGCTGTCGAAGACCACGGGCGCCCACCCACCCGCGCCTTCGGGATCGGACTCGAGCTGGATGCTGGTCTGCGCGCCCTTCGGCGCGACCTGGATCCAGCGATCCCCGGCCTGGCCTCCCATCTCTTCGCCGTACGGCGCGTCCACCAGCACCTCGAACCCAAGGTTGTCGCGATAGAACGCGAGCGCGCGGTCATAGTCGGAGATCTTGATCGACACGAATTTCGCCCCGGTGATCATGCCAGCTCCTTTCAGTGGAGAAGGGCGAGTGTACGCTCGCCACCTCATGCGAGCGGCTCGCATTCACGCATTCGGCGATGAGATGCGGATCGACGACGTGCCCGAGCCGAACGCGGGACCCGGCGAGGTCATGCTTGACGTGAGCCTGGCCGCGGTGAACCCCGTCGACGTCTGGATGACGGACGGAACGGTCGCCGGTGGGAACCAGCCGCTTCCGTTCGTCCCGGGCGTTGAGGCGGTCGGGTTCAACGCAGGCCGCGCGGTGGTGGCCTGGGGAGGCGGGATCGGCCTCACCCGGGACGGCCTGTACCGGGAACGGGCGGCCGTCCCGAACGACGCAGTGGCCGACGTGCCGCCCGGTGTCGCTCCGGAACGGTTCGCCGGGGTGGCCGTGGCCGGAACGACGGCGTGGGTTGTGACGAACGAGCTGGCGAAGGTCGGACCCGACGATCGGGTCCTGATCCTCGGCGCCAGCGGCGGGGTGGGAACGCTCGCGGTCCAGCTGGCGAAGGCGGCCGGTGCGACCGTGTGGGGGCAGACCTCATCCACCGAGAAGGTTTCCTTCATCGACGGATTGGGGGCCGATCGGGTCGCCGTCTCGACGGCCGAAGGATTGGGGCAGCGCGTGAAGGAGCTCGAGCCGACGGCCGCCCTCGACCCTTTGGGCAACGGGTTCACCCCTGCTCTCATCGACGCACTACAGCCATTCGGGCGTCTGGTTCTATTCGGCGCCTCCGCCGGAACGCGAGCGGACATGGATCTCCGGCAGCTGTACCGGAAGTCGATCCAGCTCCTCACGTATAGCGGGACCATCGAGGATCCGGCCCGAAACCGCGCCGCCCTGGAGGGGATGATGGCGGCGGTGGCCCGCGGCGAGGCTCGGGTGATCGTCGACGAGACGCTCCCGTTGGAAGCCGCGGCCGAGGCCCATCGCCGGATCCGCGAACGGCGGGTCGCCGGCAAGCTCCTCCTCGCTCCGTAGCTCGGTGGGAGCCCGTATGCCATCCCGCGAATTCCCCGCGTCGGCCATGCCATGTACGATGGGCTGCCTGCGTCCCTGGGGGGAAGCGACCTCGCGTCGCCGGGAACGCACGGAGTGTGTGTTGCGATCCGAGGACCCGACGAGGCAGGGAATCGAATAGGTGCTCTTCCCCACCATCGACTTCGCCATCTTCTTCGGGGTCGTGTTCCTGGGGCATTGGTTGCTGCAGCCCCAACCCCGCCGCTGGAAACTGTTCATGCTCGCCGCCAGCTACGTGTTCTATGCGTGGTGGGACTGGCGGTTCATCTTCCTGCTGGGCGGCTCGACCGTGCTGGCCCAGGCCGGGGCCGTGCTGCT
>JBHELE010000171.1:0-3165 GCA_046263235.1 Actinomycetota bacterium | reverse complement strand
GTGTCGGCGCTGTGGCCCAGGTCCGCCGGCCCGGGCCACAGCGCTCTCCCGTCGGGTCAGCCGGTGCTGGCGTCGCCGGGAGGCGCCGGCGCGCCGAGATCCGCCGACAGCTGAACGAATTCCTCCCGCGAGATCTCGCCGCGGGCGTAGCGGGCTCGGACGAGCTCCAGGGCGGAGTCACCGCGTGCCCCGGCTGCCGTGCTCCAGCCACCTCCGCCCGCGATGGCTCTGCTGTGTCCGGTCACCCGGAGGATCGCCCACACCGCCAACCCGGCCAGCAGCAGGATCAGCAACAGCGGGATCAGCCATCCGACGACCCATGCCACGACGGGTCATGCCATCGCGGATCGAGTGGGAATGATCAAATCGCATCTGTTCCTCCTTTCGTTCGACGTGCACACCCGGTCACGACGCGTGGGGGCGCGGGTCCGGCGTCCCTCCTGCCCCGTCGGTCACCCGAAGCACAAGATGGGCCCCGGGCGCGCCTCGTTCGTCCCGCCGCCTCGATCCCGCCCAGCGCGTTCCGCATTGCGTGCAGAAGCCGCGACGGACGTCACCGACGATCGAAACGATTCGCGCCGAGGCGCAGGAGGGACAGCGGGGGATCGAGATGGTCACGGTTCGCTCCTTTCTAGGCACCGATGGCCTGCTCGACGAGTGACTTCGCGGCGTTGATGGCGATGGAGAACCCGATGTTCTCGGCCTGGCTGCTGCCCGCGACGTTGACGCCGACGACCCTGCCGTCGAGCGTGACGAGCGGCCCCCCGGAGTTGCCGGGGTTGAGCGCCGCATCCGTCTGCAGGATGTCGCGGTACGTCCGGACCGAACCATCGGAACCGCCCGAGCCGTCCTGCACCTGGATGGTCCGCTGGACGGAGCTGATGATGCCCGACGTGACCGTGGGGCCGCCGGACAGGTCCAGGGCGTATCCGATCGCCACGACCCGTTCGCCCACCACGACCCGCGACGAATCGCCGAGGGTGACCGTGGGGAGGTCGCGGCCCTCGACCTTCAAGACGGCCAGGTCTCGTTCGGCATCCGTGGCGAGGACCCACGCCCCGTACCGGTCGCCATCCGCGGTCGTGACGGTGACGGTCGTGGCGTCGTCGACGACGTGCTGATTCGTGACCACGACCCCGTCCGAGCGAACGATGAACCCGGTCCCCACGCCCCGTCCGGTGACCGGTCGTCCGAAGAATCCCGGCCCCGTCGTGCTGGTGGTCACGGTCACCACGGCCGGCGAGACCCCCCGGACCACCTGCACGACCGGTTCGCCGCTGGCGTCGTACGTGGTCGACGGCGATGGCAACGCCACCACGGCCGCGTTCGGGGTGTTGGCCCCGGGGGCCTGCCCGGATCCGGGCCTCGCGCAGGCCGAGAGCCCCACCGCCGTGACCACGACGACGCCGACCACGAGGCGGCGTCCGGTCAAGGCATGAGCGCGCATCGTCAATCGCCTCCTTTTCGCCGGGCTATTCGTCATGGGCATCGATGAGCTCCGCTTGGTCGCGGATGCTGAGCCGGCCCTCGGAGATCCACGCGGACCGGGGCGCTCGTCGCGCGATCGAGCTGTCGTGCGTCACGAGCACCAGGGTCTGACCCCGGTCCGCCCACAGGCTCTCGAGCAGTCCGATGATGTCGTCGCGCGTACCCTCGTCGAGGTTCCCGGTGGGCTCGTCCGCCAGGATGACCTTCGGCTCGCGGACCAGGGCTCGGGCGATGGCGACACGCTGCTGCTCGCCGCCCGAGAGCTCGGAGGGCACGTGGCGCGCCCGGGCACCCAGCCCGACGTCGTCCAATGCCATCCGGGCCCGCCGCCGCCGCTGCCGCGCGCCGGGCCCCAGCGGGACGACCGCGGTCTCTCCGTTCTCCTCCGCGGTGAGGGTCGGGATGAGATTGAAACTCTGGAACACGAACCCGAAGCTTCGGCTGCGGAGCTTCGTGAGCCCGCTCTCCCGCATGTGGGCGAGGTCGTTGCCTTCGAACCGAACCGACCCCGAGGTCGGCCGGTCCAGGCCACCCAGCAACTGCAGGAGCGTCGTCTTTCCCATGCCGGTCGGGCCCTGGATCGACAGGAACTCTCCGGGACCGATCAGCAGATCGACGTCCTGGAGGGCGGTCACCATGCCGCGGCCCTTGCGGTAGGTCTTGGTCACGCTGCTGAGCTCGTACATGGACTCTCCTTTCGGCGGTCGGGAGGTAGCGCTCGGGGTCACTCGATGCGCCTGAGGGCGTCGGCCGGTCGGAGTCGCGCAGCTCGCCACCCGCCGAGTGAGCCGGCGATCACGCCGCCCAGAAGGGCGAGGGCGATCGCCAGCGCGACCAACACCGCGTCAACGGGTGCGGTCAACGGAACGGTCACCGTCGGCGCCGCGCCCGCCACGGCGTCCCGGGCCGGCCCGATGGCGACCGGGCCGGCCCCGCCGCCGCGACCGACCGTCGCCGTCAACGTCGGGGAGAACTTCGACACGAGGAACGCGCCCAGCACGCCGACGCCGATCCCGACGATGCCGCCGAGCACGCCCTGCACCACCGCCTCACCCATGACCTGGCCGACCACACGGCGAGTGCGCCATCCCAGCGCCTTGAGCGTGCCGAACTCACGAACTCGGCGGGCCACCGCCCCCATCGTCAGCAGGCTCGCCACGGCGAACGCCGCGACCAGGGCGGCCACGGACAGCCACGTCCCGAGGTTCTTGGCCAAGCTCGACGCGCTCGCCAGCGAACCGGTCACCTGCGACGCCAGGTCGTCCGCCGTGGTCACCGTGGCGTCGGGGAGGGTCCGCTCGATGGCGGTCTTCACCGCCGGGATCTGCGACGACGACGACGCCTTGACGTAGATCCGGTTCACCTGGCCTGGCGTGCCCGCAAGCTTCTGGGCACGGGCCAGCGGAATGTACACGTTCGACGACTCGGACCCCGCGGCCGACGTCGCGATCCCGACGACGGTGTACTCCGTCTCGTCGATGCTCACGGTCGAGCCGACCGAGAGCTCGTGCTGTTTCGCGTAGCCGCGGTCGAGGATGGCCACGGCGGCGTTGGTCTCGGAGGGGAAGAAGAAGCGGCCGGCGGTGATCTGGGACGCGCTGACCGGCCCGACGTCGCGGTTCGTCACGTCGACGCCGGTGATGGAGTACGTGGTCACGTCGATCGGGGCCACTGACG
>JBHELE010000170.1:0-3774 GCA_046263235.1 Actinomycetota bacterium | reverse complement strand
CGTACAGGTACCCGAGGGCGACGTGGAGCACTAGGCCCGCAGCGGAGACAAGGTTGCGTGTCAACGTTTTGGAGTGGTTCATCGGGCGCTCCTCCGCCAGGGTCCTTCCTCTCTCCGGTTTGACGAGGCCGAGTCACGCTCGGTTACGACTCCGAGAAGGCACCACGACGCTCCCGCCGCGAGGCCGAAACCGCCCGAACAAGAGGGGGCGGGTGGGCCCCGCCCCCTCCGCGCGTGTTACTCGTCCTAGAGCTCCAGCTCTGGCGTCTCCCCTACCGGTCGAAGACCTGCAGCTCGGCCGCCCGGACGATCCTGCCCTGGTTGCCGTTGAGGATGTTCACGATCGCCAGAACAGCCTGGTCGCAGTCCGTGTCGTTGAGGGGGTCGTTGTCCTGCTCGCCCTGGTAGTCCGGCGTCCCGGTGCACTGGTTCTCCAGCACCCTAAGTCGGACATGGGTGGCCAGCGTCCTCGGGACGTCGAACGAACGGAAGATGAGTTCCGGTGCTCTTGGCCGCGGCGCGATCGACGGGAAGGCGTCCGGCGGGCTGACGTACAGCGAGGTGAAGTGCTCAGGCGCCGAGCAGTTCACGGTCGTAGTCGCCCTGCAGGTCAGGATCTCGAACTGCCGGAGGGCCGAGAACCGGTTCTGCGACGAAGGGTCGTTCGGATCCTGCGAGTTCGGGGGCCGGAGCATCGCGCTGACGTTGACCCGGTCCACCCGCACGGGCGTGTTCCCGGCCAGGTCCACGGTTACCTGCCGACCGCGGGCGCTCCCCCCGAACGCGGCCCAGTTCGTGTTCTCGGTATCGTCGATCAGGAACTGGTGGTTCACGCCGTCACCCGACGCCGTGGCTCCATTCGCGGCGGAGGCCAGATTCGTCCGCAGGACGAACCGCAGCACCGTCTCCTGTCCCTGGATGACCCGTCTGGTGACCCGCATCATCCCGTACCCGGGCGCCTGAGCCAGGAAGTCGTATTGGCCTGGCACCATGGGAACCGAGTCGCCGAGCTCGGTGTTGGCAGCGGTGTCGGCGACGGGCGTCGTCCGGGCCTCGTAGTGGCCGACGAACAGCCGGGCGTTCGGTATCGGCTGTCCGTCGGGGTTCACCGGGGCGAAGCGAACGATCCCCTCGGTCGCGTAGGGCGAGCTGAACCCCGGCTTCGGCTCGGAATCGGCGGTACCGGTCGTGGCGGCGTCCTCCCCCATCCCACGGCTGGCGAAGACGTTCCACAGCAGGTCCTGGTTCGCGCCGCCGAATCGCGCCTGGTCGGCCGCCAGCATCGCGTCGCGGGCGTCGAGCATGTCGACGGCGCCGTTGGCCATCAGCAGCCACGCGTCGAACACGAGTTGGATCCACCGCCGGTTCCCGGGGCATTGCGTCACGGGGCGACGGCCGTCGGCGCATTCCTCCTGGAGCTGCTGGTTGCTGGCCGGGAACTGGGCGTTGTACCGCTCGATCATCGCCTGCCGGATGTCGTACTGCGTCGCGCTCCAAATCTCACCATCGGCGTGCACCTGGGGCCCGGTCAGGTCGTACCCGACGTTGCTGTAGTTCAGCGGGTTCACGGGCGGATTCACCCCCGGCTGCGGCAGGAGTCCCGAGCTCGGGAAGTTCATGGCGTAGTTCCGGATCCCCCGTTGCTTGTCGTTGGCGACGTAGGGCCCGACGGCCCACGGGTTCTCGTCAGCGATCGGCACGAACCCGTACTCGTTCAGGTACTCCTGGGCCACCAGGTCCGACCAGCTCTCCCCCATGGCGTTCGCCTGGAGGCCGGTGAGCCGCTGGTCCGGGCCGGCCACCATCCGGTTCGAGATCAGGTGCGTGTATTCGTGCCCGATCACGCTCATGTCGAAGTCGCCATCGACGCACTTCGAGTAGAACGCCGCGGCGATCGGCTGCCACAGGAACATGTTCGAGATCGGGGGCGAGCCGTCCGGCGGCGTGATCTGGTTCGCGTTGTCCCGGGACAGGAAGTTCAGGATGCCCGAGGAGACCACCGCACCGGCCTGGGCATTCCCGTGCTCGGGGTCGCCCTCGCGACCGCCCCGGCCGAAGTTGACGTCCTGAGCGTTCCACGCCGTCTCGGTGAACCCGAGGTAGTACGACCAGTCGTGCATCCGGTTGTGCCCGACGAACAGGTTCGCCAGCGCGGCGTCGAGATCGTTCCGCTGGGGTGTGACAAACGCGAGCTCACTGCACTTCTGCGTCAGCCAGGTGTTCGTCCAAGGGTACTGATAGTCGCGGTTCGGGCGCGGCGTCGCCGGCAGGATGCCATCGGTCGGCGGCGGGATGAGCTGGCCGTTCACCGTGGTGATGAAGGCCACATCGGTGACGAACCACTTCTCTCGGGACCACGCCGCATTGCCGAGCGTGGTCCTCGTGGACTGCCCGAGCCGCGCGTTGACATCCCACGGCACCGTAGCGGCCGGGTTGGCGACGACGCGGTCACAGTCGGGAGCCGGTTCCCAGCACCAGGTCTCCCGGGTGTCGGTCGACGAGTAGTCGAGCGGCGGGTACGCCGGGAAAACGTCCCACTTCGGCTCGCCCGCGAAGTCCACCTCGTTCCGCCGGATCAGCACCTGGCCGGTCCGGCCATCGATGTAGTGCCGGAACGCCTGGACCCGCGGGCGGAGGTCGGTGATGAAGGTCTCGTACGCGGCGACCGCGCCCCCGCGCGGCAGCGGGACCGCTGTGGGGCGGACCAGGACCGGTCCCGAGAGGCCCTTCGCCGAGACGGCCAACCAGTCGCCAACGCGTCCGGTCCGGGAGACCGAGGAGGCCGGCAGGCCCACGTCGCGGGCGGCAAGGGCGACGGCCTGCGCCGGGGACAGGGTGGCGCCCGCAGGCGCGCCGGCGTCACGGGCCATCGACGAGCTGACCAGGATCGCGCGCCCGCCCAGCAGCCCTACCGTGACAAGGCCGTCCGGAGCGACCGGGAGCCCGCCCGCGCGCTGCTGGAGGAGCACCGCGTGCCCCTTCCCGATCCGGTGGACGGCGAGAACCTGGAGGCTCGCGGCCTCGCCCCTCGAAAGCCCGAACAGGGCCCCATTGGCTGAGAGCCATCGCCGAGCGGCTGCGGCGGGCGTCGCACCTGCCGCGGGCCCGAGGTCCCCCGTGGCGATTCGGGGCGTGCCCAGGTGGTTCCAGCGCACCGTGGCGCCGAGCCGCCGGGCCGCCGCGATCTGCTCGGCCGACGGCGCGGCCGGCGCTCCCCGGGCGTCGATCTCCGGGAGCATCCCGGACTCGCCCTGGAACGCCGCGGCCGCCTCCGGGGGGCGGGTAGCGGCATCGACCGGCAGGCTGCCGGCGGCGACGGCCAGAAGGGCGAGGAAGACGAGAGTGGCCCGTGCGGGCCTGCGGAGCAGGTCGCTCACCATCCGTTCCTCCTTTGGAACGCGTGCGGACACCGGTGCCCGACCTAAATGGGCGCAGTTGTCTACTTCGACGGGGCTTCGGCAGTTTCCTCCCGGTTGGGCGGAACTAGCCCGACAGGAGCGCGGCCACCTCGTCGTCCGGGAGGCGGAGGAACTTCCGGCGGGGGCGGTTCCGGTCGAGGAGGGCCACCTCGAGCCGGCCGGCCTCAGGGCGGGCCCCGTTCCCGGCGGTGATGGCCCCGACCCCCACCCCGACGGCCTCGCCGAGCGGCAGGCCGGGCCGGTAGGCGTCCCCGAGGCGGCCGGCCAGGGCCTCGGACTCGCCCCCCATGGCCACGAAGCCCTCCTCGTCGGTGACGCTGCCGTCGAACAGGATGTGGAAGAGCTCGTTGTCCTC
>JBHELE010000169.1:0-3846 GCA_046263235.1 Actinomycetota bacterium | reverse complement strand
GGTCGTGCCACTCGAAGCGGGACCCCGGCGTGTTCGTCCACGACCGAGGCCGGAGACCCCACGCCGCGAAGCGCGCGTCGACGCCCCGACCCTCCGGCATATCTGCCCGCCGGACCCGCAAGGCCACTACGGCAGTCCTCCCCGCTGCAGGGCCGCCATCACCTGGTCCGCCGGTTCGATCGCGGCGTGCCCGTCGTTCGTCACTCCGCCTCCATGGCCGCGACGATGGCCCGGGCATCGTCGACGTCTGCCTCGTAGACCAGGACCTGGTGACGGTGGCGCGCACCGATCCGGAGGGCGGGGCCGTAGGCGTTGGGTGTGGGCGGATCGGGCGGGTAGACGATCGCGTCGATGCCGGCCGACAGGAGCTGCCCGGCCAACAACCAGGCATCCTCCCACGGAAGCTCCGCGATCGGTACGGGGGCGTCGTGGCCCGTGGGTTCCACGCGCCTACTTGCTGTCGCCTCGGCCCATTCGCGTCTCGGTCCCTCGCCTGGCGAACCCGCCCCGCGCCACGGCTCGCCAGGCACCGGGGGACTGATGCCGCGCCTGCAGGGTCCCCAGCCGAAGCCCGTCCGCCCGTCCAGCCAGCGCCCAGGGGCTCGGGCGTCCCGTCCCCGCCGCGAAGTACGTCTCCAGCGCCGCGATGACCATGCGCTCCTCGGCGGCAGACAGGTCCGGCGGGAGCTCGAAGCGCATCGCGGGCTCCTACAGCGGGATGTTCCCGTGCTTGCGCGGCGGGACCTGTTCGCGCTTCGTCGTGAGCATCCGAAGGGCCTTGATGAGCTTCGGCCGCGTCTCGGCCGGCTCGATCACGTCGTCGACGTAGCCGCGCTCGGCAGCGATGTACGGGTTGGAGAACTTTCCCTCGTATTCGGCGACCAGCTCGGCCCGGCGGGCCGCCTGGTCCTCTGCCGCGTTGATGTCGCGCCGAAAGATGACGTTCACGGCCCCCTCCGCACCCATCACGGCGATCTCGGCCGTCGGCCACGCGTACGACACGTCGGCCCGGAGGTGCTTCGAGTTCATGACGACGTATGCCCCGCCGTAGGCCTTCCGCGTGATCACGGTGAGCTTGGGCACGGTGGCCTCGGTGAACGAGTACAGGAGCTTGGCCCCTCGCCGAATGACGCCGCCGTATTCCTGGGCCGTCCCCGGCAGGAAGCCCGGAACGTCGACGAAGGTCACCAGCGGGATGTTGAACGCGTCGCAGAACCGAATGAACCGGGCCGCCTTCTCGCTCGACTCGTAGTCGAGCGTGCCGGCCAACACCTTCGGCTGATTGGCCACGATGCCGATGCTGTGGCCGTCCAGCCGGGCAAACCCGATCACGATGTTCATCGCCCACAGCGGGAACACCTCGTAGAAGTCGCCGTCGTCGACGACCTTCCGGATGACCTCCTTCATGTCGTAGGGCTGCTTCGCCGAGTCCGGGATGATGGAGTTCAGCGACTCCTCCCGCCGGTCCGGGTCGTCCGTCGGCGTGTAGGTCGGCGGGTCCTCCACATTGTTCGGCGGGAGGAACGACAGCAGGTAGCGAACCTGGGCCAGGCAGTCCTGCTCGTCGTCGGCCACGAAGCTGGCGATGCCCGAGCGGCTGGCGTGGGTGAGCGCCCCCCCCAGCTCCTCGAAGGTCACGTCCTCTCCGGTCACCGCCTTGATGACGTCCGGACCGGTGATGAACATGTGCGAGGTGTCCTTGACCATGTACACG
This sequence comes from Actinomycetota bacterium, assembly GCA_046263235.1. Taxonomy (GTDB): domain Bacteria; phylum Actinomycetota; class UBA4738; order UBA4738; family UBA4738; genus JBHELE01. Next base: position 2,132 of record JBHELE010000169.1, on the reverse strand, counting down.
AAGTCGGTGATGGCGGGGGAGTACACGGCCCCGCCGGCGCACGGGCCCATGATCACGCTGATCTGGGGGATCACGCCCGAACTGCGGACGTTCCGGTCGAAGATGTAGCCGTACCCGGCCAGCGACGCCGCGCCCTCCTGGATTCGGGCACCACCGGAGTCGTTGATCCCGATGACCGGTGCCCCGACCGAAGCGGCGAGGTCCATGATCTTGCAGATCTTCTCCGCGAAGACCTCGCCCAGCGAGCCCCCGAAGATCGTGAAGTCCTGGCTGAACACGAAGACCTTCCGGCCGTCGATCGTTCCCCATCCCGTGACCACGCCGTCGGTGTAGGGCTTCTGCTTGTCCAGCCCGAACGTCCCGGATCGGTGGCGGGCGAGCATGTCGGTCTCCACGAACGACCCGGCGTCCAGGAGCAGCTCCAGCCGCTCCCGGGCCGTGAGCTTCCCCCGGGCGTGCTGTCGCTCGACGCCCTCGGCGCCGCCGGCCCGAACGGCCTGTTCCTTCAGGTCACGGAGGTGATCGATGCGCTCCCGGGCCGTCCGGAGGTGGGGGGGACCCGCGTCGATGCCGCCGTTCGGGGGCGAGCCTTCCGCGACGGCCGGCTCGCCGCTCGCCGGGTCGCTGTCTCGACGCTCCTTGGTGTCGGCCACGGCATCCGAGTCTATCCGCTGCGAGCGTGCGGACGTCCGAAGCGGGGTCGCCGGGCCCTCCGAGCCATTCGGCCGGTTCCGAACACCATCCATTGCATGCCACAATCGGACCGATGGCCGATCCATCGACGACGTTCGTTCGCGCTGGTCGCGGCGGCGCGCTTCGCCCCGCCGCCCTGGCCACTGTGGTCGTCGGGGTCTCACTGTTGGTGGCAGTCCAGGCGCCGGTTCCGGTGGCCGCGGGCACGTCGAAGGGCAAGGCGCTCAACTATCAGTGGGGGACCACCCAGGGGCGGGGGAAGCTTCGGGCCGATCTCCGGTGGCCGACAGGACCGGGCGCGCCGCGCCCGCCGTTCCCGCTGGTCGTGCTGGTTCACGGCGGGGGGTTCGTCACCGGCGACGAGGACACCCTCACGGGCGTGGCGGAGAGGCTGACGTCGCTCGGGTACGCCACGATGACCACGGAGTACACGTTGCATCGCCCGGACGAGCGGACCGACACGGCCTACACGGAGCGGGCGCTCGGCGATCTGCGGGCCGCCATCGACTTCGCGGTGGGGTTTCGGCAGATGCACGCGGACCTAAACCGGGTGGGGATGCTGGGCGCGTCGTCGGGCGCGGTCCTGTGCCTGGCGATGGCCACCCGTGATCCGCGCCTGAAGGCCGTGGTGTCGTGGAGCGGGATCGCGGGTCGATCGGCGAGCTGGGGGTCGGTGGACCCGCCGGCGCCTGTCTTCGCCGCGAACTCCGTACGGGATCAACGGACCCCCTTCGTCGGCATCCTCCCGGTGGCGGTGGCCTGGAAGAGCGCACGGGCCCCGTTCGATCTCTACGTCACCGCGTTCAAGGCGCACGGGACGGCGTTCTGGACCCTCCCGGACCCGCTGCATCCCGCGGAGCCCTACCAGGCCCGGGTCCGAACGATCGAGTGGCTGGACCGGTACGTGAAGGGAGTCCGATCGGAGGTCCTGACTCCGCTCCCTCGCGCCCGGATCCCCCTGCCCCGGGCGGTCCGCAGGATCGCCTAGCCTTTCCGCCGCCGCGCTCGACGGGGGTGTCGGTGGGGCTTCGTACGCTCCCCCCATGGAGCTCACGCCGGTCCAGCAGCGGACCCTCGACGAGCTGATGGGGCGGGCGGTCGCCCGGCCGGTGTTCGCCCAGGATCTCGCCGAGAGGCTTCGAACGTTCCTGCGCGGGGAGCTGGAGCGGCTGCCTCTGGACCGTCCGCTGTGGCTGAGCAAGCACCGGCTGAACGACCTCGGGCGGTGCGAAGGACTGTTCAACGCCGGGCTGGTGGAGGAACACCGAGCGTTCGAATACCGAGCGCCGGTGGCGGTCGGGTCGGTGGCCCACAAGGCCATCGAGCTCGACGTCCCGCGGCGGCGCCGGGACGCCGTACCCACGCTGGTCGACCGGGCCACGGAGCTCCTTCGGGCCGCCGACGGGGCGTTCGCCCGCTACTGGTCGGGGCTCGACCCG
>JBHELE010000168.1:0-6229 GCA_046263235.1 Actinomycetota bacterium | reverse complement strand
GTGTATCACCCTCCTCCCGCTGACCGGCCAGAGCCTGTGGATCTACGTGCCGACGCTCGTCGTCGTCTCGCTGAACCGGTTCTTCCTGTCGACCGCGTCGGCGGTGATGCCGTCACTGGTGCGCGAAGCCGACCTGCTGGTCGGAAACTCCATGGCCACCGTGGGCGGCACCGTCGCGACGTTCGTGGGGATCGTGGCCGGGACGAAGCTGGCCGACCCGATCGGACCCCGTGGGCTCCTGGTGCTCACCGTCGCGCTGTACCCGCTCGCCGCTGTCGCGGGCGCCGCCATCCGCCGGCCGCTCCGGGCGCAAGAGCCCACGGGCCGGACGGTTCGGGCGGACCTCACGCGCGTGACCCGGGAGCTGTGGCAGGGAGCCCGCCGCCTGGCCGCCACGCCCGCCGCCGTGGGGTCCATCACTTCGGTTTCGCTCGATCAGTTCCTGGTCGGTCTGGTCACGGTGCTGTCGCTCGTGGTGTTCAAAGAGCAGTTCGAACAGGGCGTGGGGTCGTACGGGAACATCGTGGCCGCGGGGGGAGCCGGCGTCCTCACCGGCACGCTCACCGTCGGCCTGCTCGAAGATCGCCTCCGCAAGTCCGTGATCGTCGCCCTCGCGTTCGCCATCACCGGGCTGGTTTCGATCGCGCTCGCTCCGATCATCACCGGACCCACCATCCTGGTCATCTCGTTCGTTCTGGGGCTCACGTTCGCGTGGCGAAAGATCCCGGTCGACACGATCGTCCAGGAGGTCGTGCCCGACCGGTTCCGGGGACGGGTGTTCGCCGTGTACGACATCGTCTACGCCATGGCCAGGGTCATCGCGGCCGCCGTCGCAGTCATCCTGATTCCGCACGTGTCGACCGGCTGGCTGGTGGCCGGCGTGGGCTTGGTGTACCTGGCATGGTCGCCCGTGCTCCCCCGGTGGGTGCGCCGGCCCCAGTGGGTTCGGGTGCGCTTCTACGCCGGGTCGAAGGCCGACGAGTCACCGCGGGCGGTGGAGATCGCAGGAGAGGACCAGCCGGTCGAACTCGTCGGGTCGTACACGGAGGTGCGGGACGGCCGTCCGCTGCGGCGCTTCCGCGTCCGCGATCCGGACGGCGGCTTGTTCGTCATCCTGGGCGACCCCGAGACGGACCGGTGGCGGGTGGAGCGCGTGGAAGGAGGCGACCCCGCCGCTTCGATGTAGCACCGGCCGCGGGCCCGGACCGCATTCGTACCCTGGCCTGGGCGGGTCACATTCGCCATACTTTCGGCCGGAGGGGCACCCGCTCTCGGCCACGAGGAATGCAAACGAAGCCCGGTCCCGACGCCACGTCGACCACCATCCTCACGTTCCTCATCGCCGACGTCCGGGGATACACGTCGTTCACCGCCGAGCGTGGGGACGAGGCCGCCGCCAGGCTGGCCAGACGCTTCGCCGAGGTGGCCCGTGAGGGGGTCGAGACCTTCGGCGGACGGGTGATCGAACTGCGGGGAGACGAGGCCCTCGCCGTCTTCGATTCGGCGAGGCAGGCCATCCGGGCCGCGGTCGAGCTTCAGCGGCGATTCGTCGACGAAACGGTAGCCGACCCCGGATTGCCTTTCCCGGTGGGGATCGGGCTGGACGCGGGGGAAGCCGTCCCGGTCGAGGGTGGGTACCGCGGCGGAGCGCTGAACCTTGCGGCCAGGCTGTGTTCGCTGGCCGGCCCCGCCGAGATCCTGGCGAGCCGGGAGGTGGTGCACCTTGCTCGGAAGGTGGAGGGCGTCACGTCCGTCGAGCGCGGCCCCGTAGCGCTCAAGGGGATCCCCGACGCGGTCCACGTGGTGCGCCTCCGCGCCGAGGCCGCGGATGTCTCTGAGGACATCGCGTTTCGGCGGGCCCTGGGCCCCGCGGCCATTCGTCTGGCCCCGCCGGTCTCCGGTCCGATGGTGGCCAATCCGTACAAGGGCCTCCGGGCGTTCGAGGAGGGGGACGCGCCCGACTTCTTCGGCCGGGAGGAGCTCACGGCCCAGCTGGCCCAGCGGCTCGCGCAGACGAGATTCCTGGCGGTCGTCGGACCGAGCGGGAGCGGGAAGTCCTCGGTCGTGCGGGCCGGGTTGATCCCCGCGCTTCGGCGGGGCGCGGTCGAAGGATCGGCCGAGTGGCCCATCGTGGAGGTATTCCCGGGCGCCCGTCCCCTCGACGAGCTCGGAGCCGCCCTGCTTCGAGTCGCCCGGAACAACCCGCCTGGCACCCTCATGGACGAGCTGGAACGTGACGACCACGGCTTGCTCCGGGCCATCAAGCGAATCCTCCCGCCGGATCGGTCCGAGCTGGTCCTGGTTATCGATCAGTTCGAAGAGGTCTTCACTCTGGTGGAGGACGAGGCCGTCAGGACGCATTTCCTGGAGAGCCTGGAAGCGGCGGTCACCGACCCCCACAGCCGGCTCCGCGTCGTCATCACCCTGCGGGCCGACTTCTACGACCGGCCTCTCCTGTACCGGGGGTTCGCCGAGTTGCTCAGGTCGCGGGTCGAGGCCGTGGTGCCGCTCTCGCCCGAGGAGCTGGAACGCGTCATCGCCGAGCCGGCGAGGCGTGTCGACGTGCGCCTGGAGCCCGGCCTGGTCTCGCAGATGCTGACCGACGTGGCCAGCGAGCCCGGTGCGCTCCCCCTGCTCGAATACGCCCTCACCGAGCTGTTCGAACGCCGCGACGGCAACGTCCTCACGCTGGAGGCGTACCGCGCCATCGGCGGTGTCTCCGGAGCGCTGGGCCGGCGGGCCGAGGAGCTGTTCGCCGATCTCGATCAGACGGGCCAGGAGGCGGCTCAGCAGGTGTTCATGCGCCTGGTGGCTCTGGGCGAAGGGACGGAAGACACGCGCCGGCCGGTACCTCGAGCGGAGCTCCTCTCCCTCGATGTCGAGCAGCAGGGGATCCTCCGGATGATCGACGCCTTCGGCGCCGCCCGCCTCATCTCGTTCGACCGCGACTCGCGGAGCGGAACGCCCACCGTCGAGGTCGCGCACGAGGCGCTCCTCACCGCGTGGGGGAGGCTCCGCCGGTGGATCGACGAGGCTCGCGAGGACCTTCGAACCGAACGCCGCCTGGCCGCCGCGGCCCGGGAGTGGGAGGACACGGGGCGAGATCCCTCCTTCCTGGCCGTCGGGTCCAGGTTGGAGCAGTTCGAAGCCTGGCAGCGGGACGCCGGCATCTCGACCACGCCGGAGGAACGCGAGTTCCTGGAAGCGTCCGCCGCCGAACGGGACCGGCGCCGGCAGGAGGAGGACGCCCGGGAAGAGCACGAGCGGGCCCTGGAACGCCGATCGGTGACGCGGCTGAGGGCCCTGGTTGCGGTCTTGGCGGTGGCCGCCCTGGTCGCCGGGGGCCTCATGGCGTTCGCGTTCAGGCAGCGAGGACGAGCCGAGCGGGAAAGCCGGGTTGCCGAGGCGCGCGCGCTCGCCGCCGCGGCCCTGGCGAACTTGGAGGCCGATCCCGAACGGAGCATTCTCCTGGCGCTCGAGGCCGCCGACGAAGCCCGGCCGATCGGCGGTTCGGTACTACGGGAAGCGGAGGCTGCCCTCCACCAGGCGGTCGGGGCGTCTCGGATCGTGCTGAGCGTCCCGGGGCTCGGCGGGGCAGTGGACTGGACCTCCGACGGGAAGCTGTTCGTGACCGAGGGCCCCGAGGAGACCGGCCTGGTGGACATCCGCGACGCCCGGACCGGCCGATCGGTTCGGTCGTGGAAGGGCCACGGCGTCGACCTCAACTTCGTCGCGTTCAGCCCGGACGGCTCGATGCTGGCCACGACCGGAGACGACGGCGCCCTTCGCGTTTGGGATGTGGCCACCGGACGTCGGCTGCAGAACTTCCAGGGACCGACGGAGGTGACGGGAACAGCCTTCAGTCCAACGGGTGCGCTGGTGGCGGCGTCGTGGACCGAGGAGGGCGAGGTTCGCGTGTTCGAGGTATCCAGTGGAGATCCGGTCACCGTCCTGAAGCTACCGCAGCCCTTCGCCGCATCGTTCAGCCCCGATGGAGAGCGATTGGCGGTCGCGTCGATCGAGGATGCCGTCGGGACACACATCTTCGACGTGCGGTCCGGCCGGGAGCTCTTCAGCCTGGACGACCAGGAGTTCGGGGCCACTGACGTCGATTGGAGCCCGAACGGGAGATGGATCGCCACCGCGGCGGGCGATTTCACGGCCCGCATCTGGGACGCGAAGTCGGGCGCGAACCTGTTCACGCTCTTCGGGCACATCAGCAGCGTGGACGGGGTTGATTGGAGCGCGGATTCCACCAGGCTCGCCACCGCCGGGAGCGACGGAACGGCGAAGGTCTGGGAGATCGACGAAAACGGGGGCCAGGAGCTGCTCTCGCTGTCGGCGCAGGACATGAGAAGTGGCGTGTGGGGGGTGGCCATGTCACCGGATGGGAATGGCGTGATCACCGGGGACGGGGCCATCACGGCGGTGAAGATCTGGGACGTGGGCCCGTCCGGCGACGCCGAGTGGAGGAACCTTTCGTCGGGCCTTTTCCTTTATCAGCACGGCGTGGCCTTCCTCTCGGACGACCGGCTGGCCGCCTCCGGTCCGGACGGTTCGGTCCGTTTGTGGGATATCCAAACCGGCAAGCTCGAGGCAAGCCTCGTGGGGCAGGGTCCGCCCGGCTCGTCCGTGGACACCATCCGCGAGAGCCTTGACGGGAAGCTCGTCGCCGGCATCATTGATGGCCTAGCGCAGGCCTGGGATGTCGGGACCGGGCGACTGATCTTCACGGTCGGTACGAGCATCGACCGCATCGCGTGGAGTCCCGACGGCAAGGCTCTGGCCGCGACGTCATTCGACGATGGCGTGACCCGGGTCGTGGGCCGGTCCGGGCAGCCGGTCACGGCGTTGGTCGAGGAGACCGGGTTCGGGCCCGGTGCCGTTGGGTTCAGCGCGGACGGCAAGCTCCTGGCCACGGGCGCCGAACCCAAGGGGCGGCCCAATCCCGACGCACACCGCCTGACGATCTGGGATTGGGGCAACCGCCGAAAGGTCAGGACGATTCGAACCCAGGTGCAAGCCCTGGCCTTCGATCCGGCCGGGGCTCGGATCGCCGTCGCCAACGCCGAGGGGGCCGAGCTCTGGAACCTCGAGGACGGGAGAAAGGTCACCACGCTGGCGGGAGGCACCGGAGGCTTCTTCGAAATCGACGTCAGTCCAGACGGGTCCCTGATCGCGGCGGGCGGATTCGACGGGACCGTGAGGGTGTGGGACGCGGCGTCGGCAGTCGAGGTCTTGGTGCTGAGAGGCCACGGCTCGATCGTCACCGGTGTGGACTTCAGCCCGGACGGCAAGAAGCTGGCCTCGGCTTCGGCGGAAGGCAATATCCGGGTATGGGCCCTGGACCTCGACGATCTCATCCGCATCGCGAAGGGCGAGCTCACGCGGGGCCTGACCGACGAGGAGTGCCGCCAGTACCTGCGCGGGCCCTGTCCGGCCGCCTGACCCCCCTCCCGCGCACGTTTGCTTTGCGAAGCCGCGGGGACGAACAAATCAAGGCGCCCCCTCGCGAAGGAGGGTCTGCGATGCCGAACAAGCGGCCCAGCGTGAAGAACGAGAAGCAATACGAGAAGCTCAAGGAAAAGGGCATGTCCAAGGAACGCGCCGCCCGGATCTCCAACTCCCCGGGCGCGTCGAAGCGCGGCGGACAGAAGTCCGGTTCCGGAAGCAGCTCGAAGCAGGGCGGCACCACCGCGCAGAAGAAGGCGGCCGGGCGAAAGGGCGGGAAGGCCGCCGCTCGCAAGTCCTAGCGGAAGACCCGAAGCCGCTCGGGCGGCCAGTAGCGAAGACGCACGACCCCCCGAATGGCCCCGCGGCCGACCGGGCCGAAGGAGCGACTGTCGGTGCTGGCCGAGGCAGCGTCGCCGATGACCCAGAGTTCGTCTCGGCCCAGGCGCCGACCGCCGACCACGTCGCCCGGGACGCCGGCCAGACGTTTCACCATCTCGAACCCGGGCCGCTCCGGATGTTCGACGACCACCAGGTGTCCGCGGCGAGGGCGAATGGGCCGGACGGCGACGAGGTAGTCTCCAGGCGCCAGCTCCGGAGCCATGCTTCGCCCCTCGACGGCGACCCGGAACGGACGCCACCGCCACCACGACAGCGCCACGGCGCCGACGCCCATCGCTCGGCGATTCACCGTTCGGCCCGTGTGGTACGAATGGTCACGGCATCGACGTCATCGAAGGGAGGGAGCATGCGAAACGTATTGTCGGATCTCCTGCGC
>JBHELE010000167.1:0-2735 GCA_046263235.1 Actinomycetota bacterium | reverse complement strand
GCGACCTCACAGAGAAGCCGGATATGTCCGGGTCCCCGGCTTCCCATCTCGCACACGATGACCTCGGTGTCATCCGCGGCCTGAAGAATGGTCAACGGCAGCCCCACCTCGTTGTTGAACGAGGCGGGGCTCGCCACGACGCTGAAGCGCTGCCGGAGCACGGCCGCGGTGAGATCCTTCGTGCACGTCTTTCCGGTCGAGCCGGTGATCCCGACGACGGTCGCCGTCAGGCCCGAGCGCGCCGCGCGGGCAAGGTCGAGCAGCGCCGTACGCGTGTCGTCGACCTCGACCAGGCCGTGCGCCTTACCACCGAACGGGACACCTCGCTGAACGACCGCGCCGACCGCGCCGGCATTCAATGCATCGCGCACGAACCGGTGGCCGTCGCTTCGATCACCAACCACCGCGACGAAAAGATCACCCGGACGAACGGTCCGGCTGTCGGTGGAGATGCCTCCGAACTGGCGTCCAGCGGAGTCGGCGCTCAGCGAGCCGGCGGTAACGGCGGCGACATCGGCAAGCGTCCGCGCTTTCATTCGACCCCTCGCCGGGCGCCCGGCCCGGCATTGCGGCGCTCGGCCAGAACGGCCCGGAGCTCCTCGGCAGCGACCACCCGGTCGTCGAACGGGATGGTCCTGTGGCGAAATTCCTGACCGGTCTCATGTCCCTTGCCGGCGATCACGACGACGTCGTGTTCGTCCGCCTCGGCCAACGCGAGGTGAATGGCGTCGCGGCGGTCCGGTTCGATCAGGTACCGGCCGCCCCCTCGGGCGGCGCCGCGTTCGATCTCATTGATGATCGCCTCGGGGTTCTCGGACCGCGGGTTGTCGGACGTGATGACCGTCAGATCGGCCAGACGGGCAGCCACCTCGCCCATCATCGGGCGCTTCTCACGGTCGCGGTCACCGCCGCAGCCGAATACCGCGATGAGATTTCGGTTCGTGAGCTCCCGCGCGGTGCGCAAGACGTTGTCGAGGCTATCGGGAGTGTGGGCGTAGTCGACCAACACGAGATACGGCTGCCCCTCGTCGACCGGCTCCAGTCGCCCTGGAACGCCGGGAAGATCCGCGATGCCTTCGGTGATGGCATCGTCCGGGATCCCGACCCGCCGAGCGGCGGCGAAGGCAGCCAGGCAGTTCGACGCGTTGAACGCGCCGCGGAGCAGCGAGCGGACCGGCAGACCGTCCACGGTGAACGAGAGACCCCGTGCCGACAGAACGAGATCCCGTCCCACCAGGTCTGCACCCTCCGTAAAGCCGAACGTCGCGATGTCGATGTCCGCTTGCCGCGCCATTGCTCGTCCTTCCGGTGCATCCCAATTGATGGCGCCCCGGTCGGAAAGGACGGGCGTGAACAGACGGGCCTTCGCCCGGAGGTAGGCCTCCATTGTCCCGTGGTAGTCGAGGTGGTCCTGAGACAGGTTGGTGAAGACGGCGCACCGGTATCTCGTTCCATCCACGCGGTGCTGATCCAATCCGTGGGAGGAGACCTCCATGGCGACCGCGCCGATGCCGCGTCCGGCCATCTCTGCGAGGAGACGCTGGAGGTCGGGAGCCTCCGGCGTTGTCCGGTCGAACGGGATAGGCTCGCCGTCGATCCGCACCCCGGTGGTTCCGATCACTCCCGGACGCAGGTGGGCGGCCCGGAAAATCGACTCGAGCAGGTACGTGACCGTGGTCTTTCCGTTGGTTCCGGTCACCCCGATCACGGAGATGGTGTCCGAGGGGCGACCGAACAGCGCCGCTGAGACCGGGCCCATGGCGGCTCGAACCGACGGCACTCGGATCTGCGTGCAGGCCACGTCCAGCCACCGTTCGACCATGACGGCAGCCGCGCCGCGATCGCAGGCCTCCGAGGCGAAGTCATGGCCGTCGGTTCGGGAACCGGGAGCACAGAAGAAGAGTGAACCGGGCCCTGCGGTGCTCGAGCGGTAGGTGACGTCGCTGATGGTTAGATCGACGTCGCCGCGAACCTCGCAGCTATCGAGTGCCCTCAGGAGCTCCTGGAGAGGCATGCCATTGATCCCGGTGGGGGCGGTTCCTGGGGTATCCAACCGGCGCTCGCGTGAAATGAAAGAGCCTTCGTCGTTCAGAAGGGCGCCAGGAAGTCGGGATTCTAGCACCGGCATGCGATCAGGAAGGGGTCAGGGCATGCGCCGGAGCGGGCGGCTTCGGCGCATGCGGGATTCGCAAACGCCCCAGGGCGAACTGCGCGACCTCCCGAAACAGCGGCGCCGCGGCGACACCCCCGAAGACTGTCTTCGGTTCGTCGAGAACGGCCGCGACGGCGAGGGCCGGCCGTGACGCGGGCACGAAGCCAATGAACGATGCGACGTATTCTCGGCCATAGCCCACGCCCCCTTCGCGTGGCTTCTTGCCGGTCCCGGTCTTGCCGGCCACCCAATACCAGGGGATCTGAGCTTCCTTTCCCGTCCCGACGTCCACGGCAAACGCCAGCATGCGGGTGAGCACTTCGGCGGTGCGTTCGGAGATCACTCGCCGGCTGGGTCGTGGGCCGGGCGCTTCCTGTTCCCCTCCAGCGCCCTCGGTCGCGCGAACCAACGTTGGCTGGACCCAGACGCCGCCGTTCGCGATGGTCGTGTAGACGGAGAGCATCTGAAGCGGGGTCACCGCCACGCTCTGGCCGATGGGAATCGAACCGATGCTGGTTCCGGACCACTCGTCGACGGGAGGAACGATTCCACGCGACTCTCCCGGGAAGCCGACGCCGGTCCG
>JBHELE010000166.1:0-3072 GCA_046263235.1 Actinomycetota bacterium | reverse complement strand
CGTCAGACTCCGAGGGGAAGTAGCCCGTGCCCAGCGGCCAGGAGCGCATCCTGCGCCGGCGCATTCGCAGCGTCCAGTCCACCAAGAAGATCACCCGGGCCATGGAGCTCATCGCGACCTCGCGGATCATGAAGGCCCAGCAACGGGTGGAGGCGGCCCGGCCGTACGCGGAACGCCTGACCGCGGCGATCGCTGACGTGGCGGCGGCGACCAGCGTCCTCGACAACCCGCTCCTGCAAGACCGGCCCGATCGGACCTCCGCGGCGGTGTTCGTGGTGACCTCGGACCGTGGTCTGGCCGGTGCGTACAGCGCGAACGTCCTGCGCACGGCGGAGGAGCTGTTCTCGCGGCTCCGGCAGGAGGGAAAGGAGCCCACGGTCTTCGTGGCGGGGCGGAAGGGGATCTCGTACTACCGCTTCCGCGGCCGCCCCGTGGCCGAGAGCTGGTTCGGATTCTCCGAGACGCCCAGGTACGAGGACGCCAAGAGAATCGCGGACACGTTGATCGAACGGTTCAACGAGGGTGACGTCGACGAGATCCACGGCGTGTATACGGACTTCCGCTCGGCCGCCGTGCAGCGCGCCGTCGCCAAGCGCTTCGTCCCCATGGTGGTGGAGACGGTCGAGAGGGAGGAACAGGGCCCGCCCAACCAGTACATCTTCGAGCCCGAGCCGGAGGCCCTCCTCGACGAGCTGCTGCCGCGGTACGTCGGGACGAGGGTGTGGGGGGCGTTGCTCGAATCGGCGGCGTCCGAGCACGCGGCCCGGCGCCGCGCCATGAGCGCCGCCACGGACAACGCCGAGGAGCTCATCAAGGTCCTGGTCCGCGTGGCGAACCAGGCCCGCCAAGCGGAGATCACGACCGAGATCAGCGAGATCGTGGGCGGGGCCGAGGCGCTCCGCCAGGCGTCCGGTCGATGATCGATGAACGAAGGAGCGTGACGGAGATGGCCGAGCAATCGAACGGGGACGGCAAGGCCGACGGCCGAGTGGTCCGGATCATCGGGCCGGTGGTCGACGTCGACTTCCCACCGGATCACCTTCCGGAGATCAACACGGCCCTCGAGGTCGACCGGACTCTCGACGGCGACCGGACCACCATCGTGTGCGAGGTCGCCCAGCACATCGGAGATTCGACGGTTCGTACGATCGCCATGAAGCCCACCGACGGGCTCGTCCGCGGGACGAAAGTCGTCAACACCGGCTATCCGATCCGGGTCCCCGTCGGGCAGAAGGTTCTGGGCCACGTATACAACGTCCTCGGGCAGCCGCTTGACACCGACACGGTCGAGGCCGACGACTACTGGCCGATCCACCGCTCGTCGCCCCCGTTCGACGAGCTCGAGCCGAAGGTGGAGATGTTCGAGACCGGGATCAAGGTCATCGACCTCCTCGAGCCTTACGTGAAGGGCGGCAAGATCGGGATGTTCGGCGGCGCCGGCGTCGGGAAGACCGTGATCATCCAGGAGATGATCTACCGGATCGCCAAGCAGCACGGCGGCGTGTCGGTGTTCGCCGGGGTGGGAGAGCGAACCCGCGAGGGCAACGACCTCTTCATCGAGATGAAGGAGACCGGCGTCATCAATTCGACGGCGCTGGTGTTCGGCCAGATGGACGAGCCGCCGGGCGTCCGGCTTCGGGTGGGCCTCTCCGCGCTGACCATGGCCGAGTACTTCCGCGACCACGAGCACCAGGACGTCCTGCTGTTCGTCGACAACGTGTTCCGCTTCGTCCAGGCCGGCTCAGAGGTGTCCACGTTGCTCGGCCGCATGCCGTCGGCGGTCGGCTACCAGCCCACCCTGGCCGACGAGATGGGCCAGCTGCAGGAGCGAATCACGTCGACGAAGGGTCGCTCGATCACCTCGCTCCAGGCCGTGTACGTCCCGGCCGACGACATCACGGACCCCGCCCCGCACACCACGTTCGCCCACCTCGACGCCACGACCGTGCTCTCCCGTGCGATCGTCGAGAAGGGGATCTACCCGGCGGTGGACCCCCTGGACTCGACGTCGCGAATCCTGGACGCGCGGTACGTCGGCGAGGAGCACTACGACGTGGCCCGGCAGGTCCAGGAGACCCTCCAGCGGTACAAGGACCTCCAAGACATCATCGCCATCCTCGGCGTGGACGAGCTGTCGGAGGAGGACAAGGTCATCGTGGCCCGCGCCCGCAAGATCGAGCGCTTCCTGTCGCAACCGTTCTTCGTGGCCGAGCAGTTCACCGGGATCGAAGGGAAATACACGCCCATCGACCAGACCATCGCGTCGTTCAAGGCCCTCGTGAACGGCGAGCACGACGACCTCCCCGAGCAGGCGTTCTACATGGTGGGCGGCATCGAGGAGGCCGTCGAGCAGGGCAAGAAGTTCAAGGGCGACGAGGGCTAGCGGCGTGCCCCGCCTGGAGGTCCACGTCGTCACGCCGGAGCGGGAGGTGTGGACGGGGGAGGCCACCATCGTGGTCGCCCGCGGCGTGGACGGCGACGTCGGGATCCTGGCCGGTCACGCGCCGCTGCTGATCCAGCTCGCCATCGGGCCACTGTTCGTCACCACGACCGAGAACGAACGGGTCGCGGCGGCGATCGACGGTGGGTTCCTCCACGTGGTGAGCGCCGGCGACGAATCCCGCGTCGACGTGCTGGCCGAACACGCAGACCTCGAGCAGGAGATCGACGTGGAGAAGGAACGAGAGCGGCAAGCCGACGCCGAACGACGGATCCAGGCCAACGACGACGCCGAGGCGATCACGGAGCTGGCCAAGGCGACCGTCAGGCTGGGCCTTCGCGGCTGATCCCGGTCGCGGCACCTAGAATCCCTGCGTGGACCGCCTGATCGTCACCGGGGGACGCCGGCTGTCCGGGAGCGTCCGCATCAACGGCGCCAAGAACTCCGCGCTCAAGCTCATGGCGGCGGCGCTGCTCGCCGACGGCACGACCGTGATCGAGAACGTCCCTCGCATCCGGGACTGCCTGACGATGGCGGAGGTGCTGGAGCATCTCGGGGCCCGCGTCTCCGTCGAGGGCTCCGCCGTGAGCGTGGACACGACCGAGGCGGCGGGGGTCGACACGCCGTACGAG
>JBHELE010000165.1:0-16197 GCA_046263235.1 Actinomycetota bacterium | reverse complement strand
CGCCCTTGCGGTTCCCACTGGGCCCGTCGTCCGCGGCGAACACCCGCCACTTGAGCTGTTCCCAGTCGCGCTTGTCCGGGTTGTCCTGCTCGGCCATCTGGGCGCGGCGCGCGTTCAGCAGGCGCCAGGCGACGGCGGAGGGGTCGCCCAGCTTCTTGCCGATCTTGTACCGGCCCACCTTCGCCAGGTCGTACCGCTTGGCGTTGAAGAACAGGTTCTCGAGCAGCGTGCGCGCGGAATCCGCGGTCGGAGGCTCGCCGGGCCGCAGCTTTCGGTAGATGTCTTCGAGCGCTTCCTCCGGCGTGGTGAAGTGATCCTTGTCGAGGGTGTTCCGGATCGAAGGGGCGTCGTCGAACAGCTCGACGATCTCGTCCTCGGTCCACCCGAGCGCCTTCAGCAGCACGGTGACGTTCTGCCGGCGCTTTCGGTCGATCCGGACACCGACCGTGTCTCGCTTGTCGACTTCGAACTCAAGCCACGCGCCACGCGAGGGGATGACCTTCGCCACGTAGATGTCCTTGTCGGACGTCTTGTCGAGCTCGCGGCTGAAGTAGACGCCCGGGGAGCGGACCAGCTGGGAGACCACCACACGCTCCGTGCCGTTGATCACGAAGGTGCCCTTGTCGGTCATCATGGGGAAGTCCCCCATGAAGACCTCCTGCTCCTTGATCTCCCCGGTCTCCTTGTTGATGAACGCGGCCTCCACGAACAGCGGGGCCGAGTAGGTCATGTCCTTGTCCTTGCACTCCTCGACGCTGTACTTGATGTCCTTGAAGGTGTGCTTGCCGAACATCAGTTGGTAGGTCTCGGTGAAGTCTTCGATTGGAGAGACCTCGTCGAGGACCTCCCTGATGCCCTCTTGGAGCAACCAGTCGAAGGAGGAGCGCTGGATCCCGATCAGGTCGGGAAGGGGAAGGACTTCCGGGATCTTGGAGAACGAGACACGCTGACGGCCAGGAACGATGACTTCAGGCAAAAAAGATCCCCCCTAGAGGACGATCGACGACATACGTCGGCACGCGGGAGACGGCACGGCAAGCGAATATCTTAGGACTCCAGGCACGCAAACGCAACCGGAAACGTCATCCCGAAGCATTGAACGCCCCGGGACCCGGTTGCATTCCCGGGCATCTTAGCTCATTGGCCGCCCCTGCGGAACCCCGGACCGCCGTTTTCCCCAACAGCGCTCCTTCCGACCTCCCTTGCCGCCCGTGCCCCGGCACCGTACGCTCGGTTGCCATCGGGCGTCGGCCCCGTCCCCGCGGGTTTCCCCGCGCGGACGCGACGCCACACGCGGGAGGACTGAGCTGGCCTACGACACCGCGACCCGTCGAGCCCGCGCCGACCTCGGGGTTCGGCGCCGTGGCCGGGTGGCGCACCGCGTCCGGCGCGTCTCGCGCGGCCTCGGCATTCTTTTTTTGGCAGCTGCCGTCGGCTTCGGCGGGTACATGGCCTGGTTGCTGTGGGGCACCGGGCTCTCCACGGCGCGCGCTCAGGCCGATCTCCGTGAGCGGTTCTCGCGCCCGCTCGGCGACGCCGGATTCGACATCGGCGACGGGATCGCCATCATCCAGATTCCCAAGATCGACCTCGACATGGTCGTGGTCGAAGGCGTCCAGCCCGCCGTGTTGACCAAGGGGCCGGGGCATTACCCGGAAACCGCCTACCCGTGGGACAAGAGCGGCCGCGTGGGCATCGCGGGCCACCGAACGACCTATCTCCATCCGTTCTGGTCCCTGGACAAGCTCGGTAAGGATGACCGGATCCGATTGATCACACGCAAGGGGACGTTCGTCTACGAGGTCACGCGGGTGTTCACCATTCAGCCGACGGAGGGGTGGGTACTGGAACAGACGAAGAAGCCGACGCTCGTCCTCACCACCTGCCACCCACGCTTCTCGGCCGCGCTGCGGTTGATCGTGTTCGCCGACCGCGTCTAGCTCACCGCGAGGTCGCGGCACAACGGAAAGGGTCCCCCGCCAGACGACGAGGGACCCGTCTTTGTCCGTCCTCCGGCCGCGGAGGCCGTGGCGCGACGCTACTTGACCTCGACGGTGGCGCCTGCCGCCTCGAGCTTGTCCTTCGCCGCGTCCGCCTGCTCCCTCGGGACGTGCTCGAGCACCGGCTTCGGAGCGCCGTCCACCAGATCCTTGGCTTCCTTCAGCCCGAGGTTCGTCAGGGCCCTGACCTCCTTGATGACCTGGATCTTCTTGTCGCCGGCGGCCTGGAGGACGACGTCGAACTCCGTCTGCTCCTCGGCTTCCTCCGCCGGGGCTCCGGCCGCTGCTCCCGGCGCCGCCACGCCGACGGCCATCGGGGCCGCGGCCTGGATGCCGAACTCCTCCTCGATCTTCTGGGAGAGCTCGGCTGCCTCGATGATCGACAGCTCCTTGATCGCGTCGAGGATGTCGTCAACACCCAACTTCGCCATTGCCTTCTCCTCCCGTCCTGCTACGCCTGATCCTCGGTTTCACCGGCGGCTTCCGGCGCCGCCTCCTCACGGGTCGTTGCTCCTGCCTGTGGAGCCTCGGGTTTCGGAGTTCCCTCCGCCTGGGGAGCCTCCGGCTCCGGGGTTGCCTCGGCCTGGGGAGCCTCGGGTTCCGGGGTTGCCTCGGCCTGGGGAGCCTCGCCGGCATGGCGGCCGCGCTCGGCGAGCCCGTACGCCAGCCGCTGGATGGGCGCCTGGAGCAGGTACGCCAGCCGAGCCAGCGGGGCGCTCAGCAACCCGGCGACCTTCGCGAAGGAAACCTCCTTCGTGTCCAACGTCGCGAGGGCTTGGGCCTGCTCCTGAGCCAGCACTCGCCCCTCGACGATCGCGCCCTTGACGACCAACGCCGGGAACCGCCGGGACGATTCGACCAGGGCCTTCGCCCCCGAGACGGGGTCGCCGCTGATGAACGCGACCGCCGTCGGGCCCTCCAGCAACGCGAGGACCTGCTCGTCCAGCCCAGCCTCCTTCACCGCGATTCGGGTGAGGGTGTTCTTGGTCACGAACAAGCTCGTATCGGCGTCGCGGAGGGAGCGTCGCAGGTCCATCGCGTCCTTCACGGTCAGCCCGCGGAAGTCAGCGAACATCGTCCCGCTGGCCTCGCGGAACCGCCTGGTCAGCTCCTTCACCTTTTCGACCTTCTGAGCTCTCGCTCCCATTCGACCTCGCTCTCCCGCTGGTCCGGGACCTCGTGCAACGAAAAACGCCTCCGCAGACGGCGGAGGCGTCAACCGGGGCTCACGTCCCGTGACCCTTCACCTCGGCAGGTACCCCTCGCGGGGATTACGCCTGTTGCGGCCCCTGCTGTCTACGGCGCACCCATGATAGCGAACCGGTTCCCGCCGCCAACGGGACGCTGAGTCGGAGGACGCTAGATCGCGGCGGGCTGCCCGATCTCGACATCCCGGACGCGGTTCGGATCGATCCGGATGCCCGGCCCCATGGTGCTCGAGATCGTGACCGACCGAAGGTAGCGTCCCTTCGCGGCCGCCGGCTTCGCCCGTAGGATCTCGTCGACCACGGCCAGGTAGTTCTCCAGGAGCTGCTGGTCGTCGAAGGACCGCTTCCCGATGACGAGATGCACGTTGCCCTGGCGGTCGGTTCGATATTCGAGCTTCCCGGCCTTGATGTCCGAGACGGCCTTGCCGATGTCGTTGGTCACCGTTCCGGCCTTCGGGTTCGGCATCAGCCCCCGCGGTCCCAGGACGCGCCCGGCCCGCCCCACGAGCGGCATCATGTCGGGGGTGGCCACGGCGGCCTCGAAGTCGATTGTGCCCTTCAGGACGTCGTTGACCAGGTCTTCTCCGCCGACCACGTCGGCGCCGGCCTCCTGCGCTTCCCGGGCCTTGTCGCCCACGGCGAACGCGGCGACCCGAACGCTCCGGCCGGTGCCGTGGGGCAGGGACACCGTCCCCCGCACCATCTGGTCGGCCTTCCGGGGATCGATCCCGAGCCGCATGGCCACGTCCACGGTCTCGTCGAACTTGGCCGTGGGGAGCGACTGCAGCGTCTGCATGGCCTCGGACGGCGTGTAGTGGCGTTCGCGGTCGAACCGGCCGAGCGCCTCGTCGTAGCGCTTGCCCCGGTTCACGCCCTCACCTCCACACCCATGCTCCGAGCGGTCCCCGCGATGATCTTCATGGCCTGGTCGACGTCGGTGGCGTTCAGGTCGGCCATCTTGGCCTCCGCGATCTGCCGAACCTGATTCGCGGTGAGCTTGCCCACCTTGTCGCGGTTCGGCTCGCCCGAGCCTTTCTCGATGCCCGCGGCCTGCTTGATCAACTCCGCCGCCGGTGGCTGCTTCGTCACGAACGAGAACGAGCGGTCCTCGTAAATGGTCAGCTCAACGGGGATGACCTGGCCCATCTGTGCCTGCGTGGCCTCGTTGTACTGGCGGCAGAACTCCATGATGTTCACGCCGTGCTGCCCGAGCGCCGTCCCGACGGGCGGCGCAGGCGTGGCCTGGCCGGCCCGAATCTGGAGCTTGACGATCGCGAGGACTTTCTTGCGCCGGCGCGGCGCGGGTTGATTCGCCACTTCCATTCACCTCCAGCGGTCCCGGCGGCCCTCCACGAGAGCCTCCCGCGGTCTCGGGTTCGTTCCTACGCCTTCGCCACCTGGTCGAAGGCCAGCTCCACCGGGGTCTCCCGGTCGAAGATGTTCACCATCACCTTCAGCTTGGACTGCTCGACGTTGATCTCCGCGATCGTACCGGTGAAGTCGGCGAACGGCCCGGCCATGATCCGGACCACGTCGCCCTCCTCCCACTCCAGCCGGAACTGCGGCTTGACCTTCGTCTCCTCCTTCACCGCGAGGATCTTCTCGACCTCCCGGCGCGACAGCGGGGTGGGCTTGGTGCCGGTCCCGCTGGAGACGAAGCCCGTCACGCCCGGCGTGTTCCGGACGACGTACCAGGAGTCGTTGTCGTAGACCATCTTCACCAGCAGGTAGCCCGGGAAGACCTTCTTCTGCACCACCTGCTTCTTCCCGCCCTTGATCTCCATGACGTCTTCCATGGGAATGACGACGTCGAAGATCTTGTCCTCCATCTGCATCGAGCCGATCCGAGAGTTCAGGTTGGCCTTGACCTTGTTCTCGTATCCGGCATAGGTGTGGATGACGTACCAATCACCGGGCGGGCCGAAGATCGAACGAGCGGCCGGGGCCTCGACGGCTTCCGCCGCAGCCTGCTTGCGGGTCTCCTCGGCAGGCTCGGGGACGGCCTCCGCGGCGGCCTCGGCCACCGGTGCGGCGGCGGTCTCGGGGGGGGTTTCGGGGGCAGGTTCCGCGGCGGGCGCCTCGGGCGCTTCCGCCGGCGTTTCCTCGGGCCGCGCCTCGGCGGTCTCGATCGGGAGGTCGATGACCTCGGGCGGCTCCGGCTCCACGTACGTCTCCGGACCCGTCGCCACCAGGGGACCCTCGTCCTCGCCCTCGATCGCGTCCGAGGCCAGCGACCGTTCGGCCTCACTCTCGTCGAGCGTGGCCTCATCCGTGGGAACGTCGGTCACGTCGCCGGGTGGCACGTCGAAGGCCCCCACCGGAGCAGACTCGACGATGGCCGTCCCCTCGTCCTCGGACGGGGAGGGTGGTTCGGCAACGGCCTGCCGCTCCACGTCCAGCACGGCCTCGAGTTGCGTCTCGTCGGTCACCGGCTCGGCCTGGGCGATGGCCTCCTCGGCCTCCGGTGCCTCGCCGCCTCCTGCCTCTTGCAGCGCAAGCTCGGCCACGTCGTCTCCCTGCTCGGCCCGCTCGACGAGCTCAGCGGCTTCGTCCGTCTCGGTGTCGGCAACACGGTCGCCCATCGCCTCGGCAGCGGCACGGGCCTCGGCGAGACCCCGTGACCCGTCCGGGCTGTCCGCCTCGGTCGTGGTCGGTTGTGCCGGGAAATCGGATTCGGTCATGAACGTTCGATCGTGACTTACGCGCCCTGCCCGAACACGCGCAGGACGACGTTGGCGAAGAACTGGTCGAGGCCGAAGACGAGCGCGGTCAGGAAGACCACCGCCACGAGCACCACCGTGGTGTAGCTGATGACCTCCTTGCGGGTCGGCCACGCCACCTTCTTGAGCTCACCCCGAACCTCCTTCAGGAACTGACCCGGGGAGGTCCGCTTTCGCCGCTCGATGGCGGCCGTCCGGCGTTCCCGGATGGCCTGCGCCCGGTCTTGAGGCGTGGCCTTCTGCCTCTGCATCATCCTCTTGGCCTGTCGATTCATGATTCTCCCTTGCAGGGCCGGAGGGACTTGAACCCCCAACCGCCGGTTTTGGAGACCGGTGCTCTACCAAATTGAGCTACGGCCCTTCGTGTCAGGCCGAAATCGAGAGCTGGACGGCGACCCGAATCAGTATAGGAGGTTGATCCTGGCCGAACCAAAGTCGGGTCAGCGGTGACCGCGCGGCAGGAACCCCACCCGTTCGTACACCGAGGCAAGCGTCTTCGCGGCGATCTCCTGGGCCTTCGCCGTCCCCACCTCGAGCTGCCGCTCCACCTCATCTGGGCTCGACATGAGCTCCCGGTACCGGGATTGGAACGGCTCGAGGAAGGCCACCAGGGCGTCGGCCAGGTCCGCCTTGAATTCCCCGTATCCCTTCCCTCGGTAGGCGTCCTCGAGCTCGCCGACCGGGCGACCATCGACGACGGAATAGATCGTCAGCAGATTCGAGATGGCCGGCTTTTCCTCCCGGGCGACGACATCGCGGCCGGAGTCGGTGACGGCGGTCATGATCTTCTTCGACACGACGTCGGGGGGGTCGGTGACCCGTAGCGTCCCCTGCGGCGAGTCCGCCGACTTCGACATCTTCGCCGCCGGGTTCTGCAGATCCATGATCCGGGCCCCGACAGGCGGGATGGAGGGTTCGGGGAGCGTGAACGTCTCGCCGAAGCGCTGGTTGAACCGTGCGGCCACGTCCCGGGTTAGCTCGATGTGCTGACGCTGGTCCTCCCCCACCGGGACGAGGTCGGCGTGATAGATGAGGATATCGGCCGCCTGCAGCACCGGGTAGTCGAACAGCCCGACGGAGACGAAGGCATCCCGTTCCGCCCGCACGGCCTTCTCCTTGAATTGGGTCATCCTCCTCAGCTCGCCGAACGTCGTGTAGCAGTTCAGGACCCACGCCAGCTCCGCGTGCTCGTGCACGTGCGACTGCACGAACATCGTCGCGACCTGCGGTTCGATCCCGGCGGCGAGCAGGATCGCCGCGAGGTCGACCGTCTTCGCCCGGAGCGTCGCCGGATCGTGCGGAGCGGTGATGGCGTGCAGGTCGACCAGGCAGAAGAATGAATCGTTGACGTGCTGGTCGGCGACCCAATGCCGGATGGCGCCGATGTAGTTTCCGATGTGGACGTCGCCGGTCGGCTGGATGCCTGATAGCACGCGCGCCATGTGGGTTGACCTCCTCGTTTCACCGCTCGGCGGAGCGACGCTCCAAAAGATGCTACGGGACCGGCCGGTTCGTGTTGTCTCGACCACCCATTCGCGCCAGAATGCCCACTTGCCCGTCGGGCCGCTGCGTCGGCAGCCTCGGGCGCGCGACGGCTCCGGCGTCGCTCGCTCCGCCGATCACCACGGTCCTGGTCGTGGAGGGGGAAGGTGGCCGCACAGAGCGAGCAAGACGCAGCCGATCGAGGCGGTCCCATGGCGACGTCGGCGCGCCATTCCCGCTCGACGCCCACGGTATCCGAACCCCGCACCGCCGCGGCAGGGATGCCGGCGCCCAGCCGTTCACGCCGTGAACGTCCCGTCGAGGCGGCGCACGTCGGCTCCCAACCGCCACCCCACCGGATGCTGGCGGTGGAGCGCCTCGAGCCGGTGCCGCCCGCTCAGCTCGACGGGCGTCTGCAGCGCCGCGTCGAGAGGCTCGAGTTCGGCATGCGGCTCCTGGCCGATACGGTCAGGCGGGCGTTCGGGGACCTGGATTCGTCCCTGCAGCAGGTCCGGTCGGACATCAGCCGAACGGCCCGCGCCCTCGAGGCTGACCGCGCGGCCGCTCGGGTCACCGCGCGAGCGGACGCCGCTCGCGCGACGACCCAGGAGGGACAACCGTCGCTCCCGGGATTGGACCGCGCAGACCTCCCGACGGACGCGCCATCGGGTGTCCTTCGCGCTGCCATCGATCGGTTGATGGAGAGCATCGGCGAGGCCCAGGCGATCGTGGATACGGCCCTCCAGAACGGCCGCGATGGGGCGGGGTCGACTCCGAACGCGGGGGGGCGCTCTGAAACCAAGGGACGCAACACGGCCGGGCCCGATCCCAAGACGATCTGGGGTGAGGAGGACGAGCCGGAGTTCGGTGAGCTGGACCTGGAACAGCCGAGCGATCGCCGGAGGCGGTCGAGATTTCAGCGCCGTCTCCAGCACTCCTGGGCCGGCCGGGTGTACGCGAACTACAAGTACCGAAGGACCTGAACGGACCTCAGACCAGGTGGACCACCGCTTCGCTGTTCTTGATAGCCCACTGCGTCTCACCGTCCCGCTCCACCGCCGCCGTGACGCTGACGGTCGCCGTGCGGGCCGATGGGTCCAGCTGCGCGACCGTGCCCTTCGCCACCAACGTCTCGTCCATGAAGACCGGCGCACGGAACTGGACCTTGATGCGCTTCAGCGCTGCCGGATCGCCCAGCCAGTCGGTCAACGCCTTGGTGACGTGAGCCATGGAGAACATCCCGTGGGCGATGATCCCGGGGAAGCCCACGCTGCGGGCGAAGTTGTCGTCCTGGTGTAAGGGGTTCTGGTCCCCGGACGCGTCGGCGTACGCCTTGACGTCCTCCCGCTTCACTACCTTGGGAACGGAGAAGACCTCCTGTCCGACCTCGAGTTCGTCGAAGCTCACGTTCGCAGCCATCGAATCCTCCTAGCGCTCCGCCGTCCCGCGGGACAGGATCGTCGACCGCGCCACGCACACAACGCGCCCGGAGGGATCCCTGATCTCGGCCTCGGTCACGAGGAACTCGTTCCTGCCTCGCGCGTAGATGTCGGCGATGCGCGGGACGGCCATCAGCGTCTCGCCTGCCAGGAGCGGACGGGTGTACTCGTACTCCTGCTCGCCGTGCACAACCATCGAGTAGTTCAGCCCGAGGTCCTGGTCCATGACCACCTGCCCGCTGGTCTGGATTTGCAGCGCCGTGATGAACGTGGGCGGGGCGATCTGTTCGTCGAAGCCGGCCTCCTTCGCCGCCGCCGGGTCACGGAAGACCGGACTCTGCTCCCCGATGGCATCGCAGAACCGAACGACGTGGTCCCGGTCGACCGTGAACGAGACCTCCTTGTACTCCTTGCCCTTCAATTCGTGGTTCAGCGGCATCGACTCACACTCCCCCCAGCATGGCTCCGGCCACGGGCAGGACGACGCCCGAGACGTAGTCCGAATCCTCGCTCGCCAAGAACGCGTGCGCCTTCGCCACGTCCTCCGGCTGACCGTAGTAACCGAGTCCGATCAGCATGACGGCCATGGCCCTCGTCTGCTCGGGGATCCCCAGGCCCTCCCCCTCTTGCTTGGCGGCCGTGAGCCGCGTCTCGATGAACCCCGGCGCCACCGCGTTCACGTTGATGTGGAACGGTCCGAGCTCCCGGGCCAGTGTTCGGGTCAGGCCGACGATCGCTCCTTTCGCGGCGGTGTAGTTCGCCTGGCCGGCGTTCCCCTGCAGGAACGCCGTGGACGTGGTGAAGGTGATCTTGCGGTGATAGGCCGGCCGGCCCTGGGTCTTCATTTCCTCCTTGGCCGCGTCCCGGAGATACGGCATGGCCGCCTGCGTGGTGTGCACCGCCGTCTTGAGGTTGACGTTCAACACGAAGTCGAACGTCTCGTCGTCCATCTGGTGGAACATCTTGTCCCGGGTGATGCCGGCGTTGTTGACGACGATGTCGACCCTGCCGAACTGCCCGGCGGCCGCCTCCATCATCTGCTTCGCCTCATCGAGGTGAACGGTGTTGTGAGTGGAGACCAGCGACTGCCCCCCCGCTTCCTTCACGTCCTGAGCGGTCTCTTCGGCCGGCTCCGGGTCGACGTCGTTCACGACGACGAGGGCGCCCTCCTGGGCGAACCGCAGCGCGGTGGCCCGTCCGATCCCCCGGCCCGCCCCGGTGATCACCGCGACCTTTCCTTCGAGCCGCCCCACGACACCCTCCTTCACGTCCTAGAACAGGTTGCAATCTGGCGATCGCGAACGCTACCGGCCGGATGGGCCGGCGCGCAATTCCAGCGTGGTCAGCGCGTTTCGCGGTGCAGCGTGTGCGTCCGGCACCACCGGCAGTACTTCTTCATCTCGATCCGGTCCCGGTCGTTGTGCCGGTTCTTCACCGTGTTGTAGTTCCGCCGGCGGCATTCCGTGCAGGCCAGCGTGATCTTGGGGCGGTTCTCGGACTTCGGCATCTTTCCATCCCGTCGGGTCGTGCCGCGGCGAGCGGCCTGTCGATGTCGTAGCGGCGGGTGGACTCGAACCACCGACACAGCGATTATGAGCCGCTTGCTCTGCCCCTGAGCTACGCCGCCATGACTACGGATGACAAGTGTAGCGAGGCATGGGTGACTCCCCCACGAGACCACTCTGCCCTCGTCCTGAGAGGATTGACGCCATGGACCGCCGTGAGATCGAGCAGCTGTGGGCTGTACCGCTCGGCGACTTCACTCGGACGCGAGACGACCTGGCGAAGAAGGCCAAGGAGGAAGGGGACGGGGAGGCGGCCCGCGAGATCAAGAGCCGCCGAAAGCCAACCGTGGCGGGATGGGCCGTCAACCAGCTGGCTCGGGAGCGCTCTGCCGACCTCCGCCGACTCCTCAGCCTGGGCGACGTGCTGCGCAAGGCTCAGCGCGAGGCGTTCGAAGGCGGCGGGCGCGACGCCCTTCGAACGGCCACGAGCGAGCGGCGCCGCGTGATCGATCAGCTGGTCGAGGCGGCCGGGGACCTGCTGGAGGCGGCCGGTCACGGCAGGTCGCGGGCGGTCCTCGACAAGGTTGGCGAGACGTTGATGGCGACGGCCACGGACGAGGAGACGGCGGGTCTGGTCGCCGAGGGCTCCCTCCAACGCGAGGCCACCGCCGCCGCGGGGCTGGACGAGCTCTCCGCGCTGATCCCGACCGGTGGCAGAGCGCCATCCCGGACCACGACGAAGGCAAAGCCTGCCACCGAGCATCCGGAGCGGACGAAGCGCGCTGAGGAGCGCGCCCGTCGGCTCGAGGAAGAGGCGGCCGGGGCGGAGGAGGAGTCGCGGAAACTTCGGGGCGAGGCCGACCGTCTGGCCCGGGAAGCCGAACGGGCCCATCGCGCCGCCGAGCGTGCGGAGAAGCGCGCATCCCAGGCTCGCCAGCGGGCGGATCGGGCGCGCCGCGAGGGCACCGACGGCGCCTGACACGTCGCCCGGCGGCGGATTCGGTCGCTCGACCGGAGGGCAATGAACGACCGGGGCGGCGAAAGGAGGCGGCATGAGCAGGATCGCCATCGTCACGGGCTCCGACTCCGGCATCGGCAAGGCGACGGCCGTGGCATTGGCCCAAGCGGGCTGCGACGTCGGCGTAACGTGGCACGAGGACGAGGCCGGAGCGAGCCAGACGAGCGACGAGATCGAGGCGGCCGGCCGTCGAGCGGAGGTTCGAAGGCTCGATCTGACCGACCTGCCGTCAGCGGCGGACGTGATCGACGAGCTGGCGGAGGCCCTGGGTGGCGTGGACATCCTCGTGAACAATGCCGGGACCGGGCACTCCGAATCATTCCTCGCTCACGACTTCGAGGCGTGGCGGCACGTCCTGGACATCGATCTGTCCGGCGCGTTCCTTTGTGCGCAGAGGGCCGCGCGGCGAATGGTGGATGCAGGTGGGGGCGGTCGGATCGTCAACGTGACGTCCGTCCACGAGCACGTTCCGCTCCGAGGCTCGTCAGCATATTGCGCCGCGAAGGGCGGACTCGGCCTGTTGACGAAGGTCATGGCGCTCGAGCTCGCCGAGCACGGCATCACGGTGAACGCGATCGCCCCGGGCGAGATCTCCACCCCGATGACGGATCAGGAGGACGTCGACCCGAGAACCGAGGAGCGACCGAACATCCCGCTGGGACGGCCGGGTCATGCCTGGGAGATCGCGCACGCCATCGCCTACCTGGCCAGCGCGGAGGCGTCGTACACCACCGGCGCCTCATTCGTCGTCGACGGCGGGATGCTGCTGATGGCGGCCGAAGCGAACCGCCTGAGCAACGAGTAGGTGCGATTACGTGGACGGGGAGCTGGAGGCGGGAATCGAACCCGCGACCCCGGACTTACCATGCCCGTGCTCTGCCGACTGAGCTACTCCAGCGGTGACAACAAATGATACCGAACAGGCTCGGTCGATCGGCAGCCGTCGGATTGACCGCCCTGATGGTCGCCTGCTCGTCGACGGGTCGTGCGCCGCCGCCCCCTGCGGTGCCGTCGCCGCTCCCGACCGGAATCATCCGAATCTCGACATCGGTGGGGCCGGTCGATCTCGAGGTTCAGATCGCCGAGACGGCGCCCGCCCGCCGTCGTGGGCTGATGGGCGTGAAACGCCTCGATGCGAACTCCGGGATGGCGTTCCTGTTCGACGAGCCGGTTCGCTCCGCATTCTGGATGAAGGACACGTTGATCCCGCTCTCGATCGCGTTCTGGAACGCCGACCGCCGGATCGTGGCCATCCGAGAGATGACGCCGTGCCGTACGGATCCCTGTCCCCTGTATTCGCCGGGCACCGACTACGTCGGTGCCGTCGAGGCCAATCGCGCGTTCTTCTCCTCCCACGGTGTCGAGGCCGGCGACCGGATCGAGCTGATTCGACGCTGACGTCGGCGTCGTCCTCGAGTTCCGCGGTCTCGCTGCTTCGGCGCCACTCTGAGTCCCCATGGTACCCTACAGGGGTATGGTACCGATCCCATGAGGAGTGGGCATGCGAGGCTACTACGACGAGAAGGGTGACGTCCTCGGTCGGCTGAGACGAATCGAGGGACAGGTCCGCGGGCTGCAGCGGCTGGTCGAAGACGACACCTACTGCATCGACATCCTGACGCAGATCTCTGCCGCGACATCCGCGTTGAAGAAGGTCGCGGTGCTGCTGCTCGACGACCACGTTCGGCATTGCGTCGCCGAAAGCATGGCGGCGGGCGACGACGCCGGGTCGAAGGTCACCGAGGCCACGGCAGCGGTGGAACGACTGCTGAAGTCCTAACCGAAGGAGACGACGAATGGATTCTCACCACCTCGAGCACGGGGCCATGCACGGCCGCGGTCCACACGATGATCCCGAGGGCCACGGTCATGCCGACCACAGGGGCCACGGCGACCGCGAGCACGTGGCCCAGGGCGAGCGGGGCGCGGAGCACGCCGGCCAC
This sequence comes from Actinomycetota bacterium, assembly GCA_046263235.1. Classification (GTDB taxonomy): domain Bacteria; phylum Actinomycetota; class UBA4738; order UBA4738; family UBA4738; genus JBHELE01. The sequence continues at coordinate 2,882 of JBHELE010000165.1, read as the reverse complement.
GCGGAGCACGCCGGCCACGCGGAGCACGCCGGCCACGCGGAGCACGCCGCCCACGGGGGTCACGGGGCGCACGGCGACCACGTCGCGATGTTCCGCGACCGCTTTTGGTGGACGCTCGCTCTTGCCGTCCCGGTGGTGCTGTTCAGCGAGATGTTCCAGCGGCTCCTCGGGTACACGGCGCCGGAATTCCCCGGCAGCGGTTGGGTCTCCCCCATCCTCGGGACGGCGATCTTCCTGTACGGGGGTTGGCCGTTCCTGACCGGTGCGGTGAGCGAGGTCCGGGCCCGCCAGCCTGGCATGATGCTGCTGATCGGCCTGGCCATCACGGTCGCATTCATCGCGAGCTGGGCCACCGAACTCGGCGCCGTCGATCTCGACTTCTGGTGGGAGCTCGCCGCGTTGATCGCGGTGATGCTCCTCGGGCACTGGCTGGAGATGCGCGCCGTGGGGCAGGCCAGCGGCGCCCTGGAGGCGCTCGCCGCGCTGCTCCCCGACGAAGCCGAACGGATCGCCGATGGTCGCGTGGAAGCCGTTTCGCTGGATGCCCTGCGGCAAGGGGACATCGTGCTCGTTCGATCCGGCGCACGAGTCCCCGCCGACGGCGAGATCATCGAGGGCTCAGCCGCGCTCGACGAATCGATGATCACGGGCGAATCACGGCCGGTATCGAAAGGCGAGGGCGACCGCGTGGTCGCTGGGACCGTCGCCACCGACTCGTCGATCCGCGTTCGTGTCACCGCCGTAGGTGAGGAGACCGCCCTGGCCGGCATCCGCCGGCTGGTCGAAGAAGCCCAGCAGTCCGGGTCGCGGGCGCAGGCCCTGGCGGACCGTGCGGCCGCGATCCTCTTCTACGTCGCCAGCTCGACGGGAGTGATCACGTACATCGTGTGGTCGCTTCTCGGCCAACAGCGGGGCGCGGTCGAGCGAACCGTGACCGTCCTGGTCATCGCGTGCCCGCATGCGCTCGGCCTGGCCATCCCGTTGGTGATCTCGATCTCGACCGCGCTATCCGCCCGGAGCGGCATCCTGGTCAAGGACCGGCTGGCGTTGGAGGCGATGCGGCAGGTCGACGTGGTGCTGTTCGACAAGACCGGGACGCTGACGACCGGCAAGCCGGCGGTCAGCGGGGTCGCCGCGATCGACGGCGACGAGGACGCGCTGCTACGCCTGGCCGCGGCCGTGGAGGCCGACAGCGAGCATCCCCTGGCCCGCGCGATCGTCGCGGCAGCTCACGATCGCGGTGACGTCCCCCGAGCGACGGCGTTTCGGTCTCTCACCGGCCGCGGCGTGGAGGCCCACGTCGATGCCGCGTCGGTGGCGGTGGGAGGGCCTTCGATGCTCCGTGAGCGCTCGGTATCCCTTCCCGAGGATCTCAGCCCCGCCGTGAAGGAATGGCAGGGTCGCGGCGCCACGGTCCTCTACGTGCTGAAGGGGAAGGACGTCGTCGGTGCCCTCGCGTTGGCCGACCAGGTTCGCCCCGTGTCGAAGCAGGCCGTCGCGGACCTCACGTCGCTCGGGATCGACGTCGCGATGATCACGGGGGACGCCCGTGAGGTCGCGGAGGCCGTCGGAGCCGAGCTCGGGATCGATGAGGTCTTCGCCGAGGTGTTGCCGGAGAACAAGGACCAGGCTGTGGCGGAACTACAGCAGCGCGGGAAGCGCGTTGCCATGGTGGGCGACGGCGTGAACGACGCTCCGGCTCTGGCCCGAGCCGACGTCGGGATCGCCATCGGCGCGGGCACCGACGTCGCCATCGAGTCCGCCGGGGTCGTGTTGGCGTCGGACGACCCGCGAGCCGTTCTCGACGTGATCCGCCTGTCTCAGGCCAGCTATCGAAAGATGATCCAGAACCTGGCCTGGGCCACCGGGTACAACCTCTTCGCGCTTCCGATCGCCGCCGGGGTGCTGGCGTGGGCGGGCGTGACCCTGGCTCCGGCGGTGGGAGCCGTCCTCATGAGCATCTCGACGATCGTGGTCGCCCTGAACGCCCAGCTCCTGCGGCGCCTTCGGTTGGGGGTTCGAGCGGGCTGACCGGTAATCGGTCACACGGTGACCGAAAAGAGGCGCCATTCCCCGGGGACCCCCTTCAGCTCGTGGATGCCCCGATCGCCGAACTCGATGCCGGAACCGATGACGAGGTCCTTCACCGTATTCGAAACGAGGATTTCGCTCGGCTGCGCTTCGGCAAGAACCCGAGCGGCCAGCGCGACCGCGATCCCGCCGATGTCGTCGCCACGAAGCTCCACCTCTCCGGTATGGAGCGCTGCTCGGATCTCGAGCCCCAGCAATGGAAGCGCATCGGTCAGCGAGCGTGCACACCGGATCGCCTTTCCGGGGCCGTCGAACGTCGCGAGATGGCCGTCGCCGGTGGCTTTGATCAGACGACCTCCGAACTTCTCGATCTCCCCGAGCGCCACTCGGTCGAGCCGGTCGAGCAACTCCTTCCATCGACGATCTCCGAACTGGGCTGCACGTTCGGTCGAATCGACGATGTCGGTGAACAACACGGTCGCCAGCACCCGGTCGCGCTGCTGCGTCCGGCCCTGCCCGGTCAAGAATTCCTCGAAGTATTCGAGGCACGCATCCAAGGCGTCCGGGTCTGTCACCGGAGCGACGTCTGCCCCGGGAAGCTCCACGAAACGCGCGCCGGGGATGTGGTCCGCCAAGTACCGGCCGTGCTGGATGGGAACCAACGCGACATCCTTCGTGTGGACGACGAGGGTTGGTTGCCGAATGAGAGGTAGCACCGCCCGCGCGTCCAGGGCGAACAGGTAGCGGAGCTGTGCGCCAACGGCGCGAGGGGTCGCCGCGGCGCGCATGAACTTGGCCAGCCATCGACGAAACTCGGGGTCTCGCGCCTGGCTCGGCGCCCCCACGTCTGC
>JBHELE010000164.1:0-3957 GCA_046263235.1 Actinomycetota bacterium | reverse complement strand
GTGGAGAGGCCGAGCGTGAGGGCGAAGCCCTTCACGCTGCCCACCGCCAGCGCGTACAGCACCGCGGCAGCCCCCACCGTGACGATGTCCGCCGCCACGATGGTCTTCCACGACCGCTTGAACGCCGGTCCCACGGCCGATCGCAGGGTCTTGCCGTGGCGGACCTCGTCCTTCAGCCGTTCGTAGAACACGATGTACGAATCCGCCGTGACGCCCAGGGACACGATGATCCCGGCCACGCCGGCCAGGGTCAGCGCGTACCCGACCGTCCGCCCGAGCAGCGCGATCAGCCCGATGGCCAGAACTCCCCACACGGCCATCCCGAACCACGTCACGACGCCCAGCAGGCGGTAGTAGAAGGCGAGATAGATCATCAGCAGGACCAGGCCGACCAATCCGGCCACGATCCCCTGCCGCAGCGACTCCTGGCCCAGCGTCGGGCTGACCGTCAGGACCTCCTGCCTGGTCAGTTGGACGGGCAGGGCACCCGAGTTCAGCACGACCTCGAGGTTCTTCGCTTCGGCCTCCGTGAAGTCGCCCGTGATCTCGCCGCTGCCGCCGGTGATCGGCTCGTTTACCGACGGGGCGGACTGGATGACGTCGTCCAACACGATCGCGAACTGGTTCCTCGGCGGCTGCTGGCTAACCAAACGGGTGGTGACGTCGGCGAACCTGGCAGAGCCCTCCTTGTTCAGGGTGAACGTCACACGCCATCCCGGGGTCACGTTCTGTTGGACTTGGGTGCCCGGGGCGAGGAACACCGCACTGGCCTGCCTCAGGGCGCTCCCCGTCAGCTCCACCTTGCCCACCCGGTACTTGATGTCGGCGCCGTCGGTGAACTTCTTGTCGCCGTCCGAGTCCTCGTACGTGACCAGCTCCTGGTTGTCGGTCTTGGGCGGGTCGTACCTCGTGAGGGCGGTCGTCTTGTAGGCAGGATCGCTGGGCGGAATGATCTGTAGGACCTCCCGCATCTCCAACCGGGCAGTGGTCCCGATCAGTCTCAGCACCTGGGCCACGCTCTGGGACTTCGCCTTCGCGTCGGCCGGGGCCCGCGACTTGAAGCAGCCCAGGTTCCTGTCCTGCGCCGAGAATGCGCAGAACTGCTGACCCCGCTTCAGGACCCGTCCCTGGCCCCCGAGGCCCGGAAGCTGGACCTGAATGTTGTTCCCGACCAGGGAGATGTCCGGCTCGGCCACCCCCAGGGCGTCCACACGGTCCCGAATCCGGTCGAGCGCCCGTTCCATGACGTCCGTGGGAGTGCCCGGTGGCCCGGACAGGATCACCGACACCCCGCCCACGAGGTCGAGACCGAGGAGGGGGCGAACCCCGGTCAGGAACCCGCCGACCGCCGCCCCCACCACCACGACCACGAACAGGACCGAGACGACCAGGCGACCGGTGCCCTTCACGACGTCTCCTTCGACCTCACAGCAGGCTCGCTCCGTTGATCATCAGCTTGAACTGGCAATCGAGCTGCTCCGCGGCGCGGCGACACATGATCATGCGACCGAGGAAGATCTCGAAGTACTCCATGACGTGGCTGATTCCCGTGTCGATGGTCAGCTCGAGGGTGATGGTCCGGGCAGACGAGTCTACTCGGAGGAAGGACTGTTCGGCCGCGTAGTTGACGCGGTCGTGCACGTCGAAATCGATCTGGGCAGCCTTTCGGACGCGGCTTCGATGCACGTCGGACTTGTCGCCCAGGATCACCGCGGCGGCGATGGATCCCGCCCCCGCGCCCTCGTCCTCCTCGTGGTTGCCCACGGCGGTCATGACCTCGGCCAGATCCGACATGCGCATCTGTTCCTTCAGCGCGTCGTAGACGAGCAGCGCGCCGACCTGTCCGTGGTTGTCCCGCGCCACCATGTTGCCGACGTCGTGCAGGTAGCCGCCCAGGCATCCCAGGGTCGAGGCCCGCTCGTCGAATCCCAGCCGGGTGAGGACGTTGAAGGCGATGCGCCCGGTCAGGTTGGCGTGGCGAAACCCGTGCTCGGTGTACCCCAGGCCCTCCATGACCCGGTCCGCGCTGGAGATGAACGTGGAGATCAGCTTGTCCTGCTGGATCTCCTCCAGGGTGAGGAGCGGCGTCTCGTCCGGCGCGGGAGGCGCCGTCATGAGCTCCGGACGGTGGCGAGCTCCTTCGGTCATCGATGGTTCACCGCTGGTCGCCGGACTCCTCTTCGTCCGACTCGTCCGGGACCGCGTCCTCGAATGTCAGCCGGCGGGCGATGGCCGTCTTGAGCAGCCGCATCTCGACGCCGGGGGAGACCTCGATGGTGATTTCGTCGTCCGTGATCCTTCGGACCGTGCCGAAGATCCCGCCGATGGTCAGGACCTCGTCGCCGATGTCCACGGCCTGGATGAGCTCACGCTGCTGTCGCTGGCGCCGCTGCTGCGGGCGGATCAGGAGGAAGTAGAAGATCCCGCCCATGAGCACCAGCGGAAGCAGCAAGCCCACGGTCGAACCGCCGCCGCCGTCTTGCTGGGCGATCAGAGGGATGAATCCGAGCACGCTGACCTCCTCACGGCGGGCCGAGGGCCGGAGCCCGGCCTCGCGCAAAAAACGGCGGCCACTGGCCGCCACGGAAGAACTCAATCGTAGGTTCGGCCCGTCGGAATGACAAGGGCCCGCCGAGTGGCGGAACCCCGTCTATCGCGTCCTGGTGGCGGACCAGACGAGCGTCACGACAGTGCCGATGACCACCAACCCGAGACCCGCGCTTCCTCGCCCGGCCGGGACGGGGACGTCCTCGGCCGCTTCCCCCAGCGGCGCGGGCAGCGGGCGCCCCACCGGCTCAAGGATCGGGCGGAACGGGATCAGCTCGGTGATCTCGAGCGTGACCGGCGCACCGCCGCGCTCGGTTGCGACCGAAACGGGCGCTCGAGCGGGAGTCGAATCGATGTCGTCGCTGCCCTCCGTCCCGGGCCCACCCGGTTTCAGGCAGGCCAACTCCAGGAGGGCGGCGGTCCGCGCCGCGTCGGCCGGGGAGACCGTCACGATCTCCTCCTTCCGGCGAGGGCGGCGTCGGAGCGATCCCAGCAGCGCCAGGACGACCAGCAACCCGCCGCCGATTCCGACGAGGGCCCGAAACGCCCCCGTGCTCGGCTCGGCCGCCACGGCTCGCTCGACGGCGAGGGTCTCGCCCCCGCCTCCGAATGCCGCCGCGGAGGCGTCGCGGTGGTTGGCCGGCTTCGCGGGCGCGGCGGCGTCCGGCTGGAGCGCGAGCTTTCGCGCCTTCGCCTGGGCCGTCAGCAGCCACCGGTCGACGTAGGGCTTGGGCGTCGTCGGCAGGCCTCGCAGGTGGATCTCGAAGTGGATGTGGGGCCGGGTGCCGACGGCGTTGCCACTGTCACCGACGTAGCCGAGGACCTGGCCGGCGTGGACTCGCTGGCCGGCGTGGAGGCCCTTCGCGAACCTCTCGAGGTGCGCGTAGAAGTATTCCGTGCCCCGGGCGTCGCGGATGGACACCGCGAGGCCGGACACGGCGCCGTCTTTCACGCCGGTGACCACGGCGTCAAACACGGAGACGGCCGGAGTCCCGCGAGCGGCGAAGATGTCGAGCCCTTGGTGGAGATGCGCCTCCGGGCACGGCCGGAAGGCGTGCCAGTCGTTCGACCAGGCGGCCGACCCGGCCACCGGCAACGGTCCTCGCAGGGCGAAGAAGCCCGCCCTGATCTTGCTGCCACCGTAGCCCGCGTTCACGAGCAACCGTTCGAGGCCGTACGTGTCCTGCGGCCCGCTCATCCCGGGTGGCTCCGTGACGTTCGGCGGCGCCTCGGCGGCCCACAACGTCGGCGCGCCGCCCGAGCCGGGCTTCTTTCTCCCGCATCCCTCGGCCGCCCCGGAGAGCGGGTTCTTGCGGAGCCGGCGAGACGTCGTGTTCGTGAGCTGGGTCCCCTCGGACGAGCGCGGCTGGGCGAACGGCTCCGAGCCGCCGGACGGGCCGGAGGGCTGCG
>JBHELE010000163.1:0-3457 GCA_046263235.1 Actinomycetota bacterium | reverse complement strand
ATCGCCATTGCCGGCGATGCGATCGGCCCCCACGACCACGACATCGACCGACCGGGCCGCCATGATCGTGGACGCCGCGGAGTCGGCCAACAACGTCGCGCGGATCCCGAGCCGCCCCAGCTCCCACGCGGTCAGGCGCGCGCCCTGCAGCAGGGGGCGTGTCTCGCACATCCACACGTGCGGATTCTTTCGCTGCCGGTGTGCTTCGGCGATCACGCCCTGTGCCGTCCCGCAGCCACCGGTCGCCAGGACCCCGGTATTGCAGATCGTCATGACGTTGGCGCCGGTCGGGATCAGCGCCGCCCCCGCTCGAGCGATGGCGCGGCACGAGGCGACCTCCTCCGCTTCGATCGCTCGCGCCTCGGCCAGGGCGACGGAGCGGATCTCGGCGGGGTCCGTCGTGTCGCGGGTGGCGGCGACGACACGTTCCACGGCCCATCCGATGTTCACCGCCGTCGGGCGGCTGGCGACGAGGAGGCCGGCCGCGCGCGAGATCTCCGCGGTGAGCGCCTCCCCCGTTCCCTCCACGGACCGGGCCGCGGCGAGGGCCACGCCGTACGCCGCGGCGATGCCGAGGAGCGGGGCACCCCGGATGGCCAGTCGCCGGATCGCCCTGACCACGTCGTCCACTGAGACCGCGTCGAGGTAGCGCTCCTCGGCAGGCAGCTTCGTCTGATCGAGCAGCCGAAGCCGATCGCCGAGCCATTCCACGGGACGGATACCGCCCGCGTCGTCTCGGTCGGCCGTCGGCCGGTCACCGATCACGTCGCGCTCCGGCCGCGCAGCGACCGAGCCTCCCGCACCGCGGTGTCCGCCGCCTCGCCCAACGAAGGACCGAACGTGTACGTGCCGTGCTCTCCCGCGACCGCGGCCTCCTCGGGCACCGTCCCCGGCGGATGGGCATGGACGATCGCCCCCGGTCCCCGCTGGCGATACAGGCGCCGATGGATCTGGAGGTCGGTCGATGCCCCCGGCAGGTCGTCGTCCATCGTGCCGGCCACCAGAGCGCCGTCGTCGATCGAGGCCAGGGACGCGCCGGTCCTCGTGATCGTGATCGTCGTCCCGTCGAAGACCGACAGGTTCCCGTCGGTGTCTCGGACGAGCCCGAACGAGAAGAGCGTTCGACCGGCGAGCCGGAAGTCGTCGACCGAAATCACGGCGGCGCGTCAGGTGCCGTGCTCCCACGAGGCGAGATACGCCGCTTGCTCCTCGGTGAGCTCGTCGATCTCGATCCCCATGGTGGCGAGCTTCAGGCGGGCGACCTCTCGATCGATACGCTCGGGAACCGGATGGACCCGACGGGGCAGATCGGATCCTTGCCGGACGATCCATTCCACGACCAGCGCCTGGTTGGCGAACGACATGTCCATCACGGCCGCGGGATGTCCCTCCGCTGCGGCCAGATTCACCAGCCGTCCCTCCCCGAGCAGGTTGATCCGGCGCCCGTCGGGCAGCGTGTACTCGTCGACGAACTCCCGGATTCGCCTGACGTTCGTGGCGAGGTCTGCCAGGCCGCGCTTGTCGATCTCGACGTCGAAGTGCCCGGAATTGGCCAGCACGGCGCCGTCCTTCATACGCTCGAAGTGCTCGCGGCGCAGGACGCTCGTGTCGCCGGTGACCGTGACGAAGATGTCCCCGATCCTGACGGCGTCGCGGGTCGGGAGGGCCTCGTAGCCCTCCATCACCGCCTCGAGGGCGCGCAGGGGGTCGACCTCGGTCACGACGACGCGGGCTCCCATCCCTCGGGCCCGGGAGGCCACGCCGCGGCCGCACATCCCGTACCCGCACACCACCACGGTTCGACCGGCCAGCAAGCGGTTGGTCGCGCGAATGATTCCGTCGATCGTCGACTGCCCGGTCCCGAACCGGTTGTCGAACAGGTGCTTGGTGTCGGCGTCGTTGATGGCCACCACCGGATAGCCGAGAACCCCTTCCTCCGCCATGGCCCGGAGCCGGATCACGCCGGTGGTGGTCTCCTCGGTCCCGGCGATGACCTCGGACAGCTGATCCTGCCGTTCCTTGTGCAGCACCGATACCAGGTCGTTGCCGTCGTCCATGGTGATGTGGGGATGCCGGTCCAGGACGTCGTTGATGTGCCGGTAGTACGTCTCGTGGTCCTCACCCTTGATGGCGAAGACCTCGACGCCGGCCTCGCACAGCGCGGCCGCGGCGTCGTCCTGCGTGGAGAGCGGGTTCGACGCGCACAGGGCGACCGTCGCTCCCCCGGCCGCCAGCGTCTGCATCAGGTTGGCGGTCTCGGTGGTGACGTGCAGGCACGCCCCGATGCGGATGCCCTCGAGCGGCCGCTCCTTCTCGAAGCGCTCCCGGATGAGCTCGAGGACGCGCATCTCCTGCTGGGCCCATTCGATCCGCAGGCGCCCCTTCTCCGTCAGGCCCAGGTCCTTCACGTCGCAATCCACGAGGCCTCCCCTGTCATGGTCGATCGGTCGTGCCACTCACCGTGGGGAGGATACGGCGCAGGAGACGCCGAAGCGCCTCGCCGCCCTCCGCCGCGGCCCGGAGGACGTCGTCGTGCGACGAGGGCGTCCCGGCCACGTTCGTGATGCAGGACAGCCCCAGGACCCGAAGGCCCAACGCGCGGCCGGCCGTGGCTTCGGGGACGGTCGACATGCCGACCGCATCCGCTCCGGCCCCGGCGAGGAAGCGGACCTCGGCCGGCGTCTCGTAGGCCGGGCCCGGGACCGCCGCGTACACGCCGGCGGAGAGCTCGACCCCCTCGTCCGCGGCCGCCTTCCCGGCGGCGGCGCGCAGCTCGGGGTCGTACACGGCCGAGTGGTCGACGAAGGCCGGCGTTCCATCCGGCCACCGCCACCCCGTCAGAGTGCCCTGGCCCAGGAAGTTGAGGTGGTCCTCGATCACCATGAGCCGTCCGCGCGTGAGACCCGGACGAATTCCCCCAGCCGCGTTCGTCAGCACGAGCGTTTCGGCGCCCAGCGCCGCGGCCATTCGGGTGATCAGCGTCGTCGCGGCGAGGCCGTGCCCCTCGTAGTGGTGAATGCGTCCACGAAACAGGACCGCGTCGACGTCGTACAGCCGGCCGATCGAGAGGCGTCCGGCGTGCCCCGGAACGACCGGGGCGGGAAACCCCGGAAGCGCGGCGTAGTCGAACGTGTGGCATTCCTCCAGGTCGGCGGCGACGGCGTCCCCCAGCCCCGAGCCGAGGACGATGGCGATCGCGGGCACGGCCTCGCACTCCGATCGGACGGCCGCCACGGAACGCTCCGCGATCCCATCGCCGGGACCGGGGCCCGAACGAACGTCGGGCCGTTCCCGGGTCACGGATGGAGCCCTTCCTTGATGGCCGTCAGCACGGGAATGGCCAACGGGTCCACGCCTCGAAGGATGCCGAGGTACGTGGCGACGAAGTCGCCCAGCATGATGAGCGAGAACAGCGCCTCCAGCGGGCCCCGACCCTCCGCGTGCACCTCCCGGATCT
>JBHELE010000162.1:0-2608 GCA_046263235.1 Actinomycetota bacterium | reverse complement strand
ACAGTCGGGCCAGCCGCGCCGCGTCGTCGGCCCCGACCCTCCCGTAGTACACGCCGTGCGGAAAGCAGACGAGGTTGGCGGCGAACCGATCGCCCCCGATGTGGCTGCACTCCCAGGCCCGGTCGCCCACGGCCTCGGCCAGGGCGGCGGCGACCGCGCGGCCTCGCTCGGCGCAACAGCGGTCGCGGGCGCCATTGGTGCATACGAGGAAGGCGGATGAGGCCGCCTCGGCACCCTCCACGTGCTCGCCGACGATGAGCGGCGACCAGTCGATGTCCAACAGCTCCGACGCAGCCTCGAGGTCGACGCGCTCCAGCCGCTGTGCCGCCGGGCCGGTGTGGACGAAGTAACAGACGCGGCGCCGGGACGACGAACGCCCCGGCCGACGGATCAGCACGATCCGGATACCCGCCGGGCGGGCCCGATCCCGGAGCGCCCCCGCGATGCCGCGGGACAGCCGGCTTTGGACCGGCGCGTCGTATCCCCACGGCCCCGGTTGCTCCAAGAGGATCCAGCTCCGAACCCGTGAGGCGGTCCCGGTCATCGACTCGCCGAGATCGCGGGATTCGGTTGAGCAGCGGGGCGAGCCCCCCGTCACTCGATGACCTCGAGCAACCCCTCGCGGACGAGCCTCCTGACCAGGACGGCGCGACTGGGAGCGTCGGCGACCTCCGCTGACAGATCACCGACGCGCATGCGGTCCGATCGCCGGATTCGTTCCAGGGCCGGCTCCAGCCGCGCCGGCATCGCGAGCTCGCGATCTCCGAGCAGAACGTGGAGCCGGGCGCCGCTTCGCCACAGCTCGCAGACCGATCCCGGTCGTCGCGCGATCGTCGTGGCGTCGTCGATCTCTCCCAGCCTCGAGACGTCGAGCAGCAGCCCTTTCAGCAGTGGCGGCCGCGAGGACAGGAACCGGCGAACGGTCTCCGCCGCGACCTCGGCCGGGTCGGTCTTGTCGAGCCACCGCCCCACTTCCTCCAGCCGGGCGGCGAGCGCGGCCGCGAACGCAGCCCCGTCGCGGTGGAATCCCGCCGGGAGCGGCTCGTCGAACTGTGGCTCGTGGCGAAGCCGATCCACCACCCCGGCGAGCACGTCCCCCCACGTCGTGGCGACCACGCCGACCGTGATGTGCCCGGACAGCGTGCCCTGCGTCCGGGCGGCGTGCGGCGTCCTCTTCGGGAGGTACAGGCCTTCTCCTGGTCGAAGGTCGACCGACAGGACCGGACCGCCGCCGCTGCCGGATTCGGTCGCCCGCCCCCGTCGTTCGTACACGTCCCAGTGCTTGCTGCCGAACGCCTGGAGGACGAACACGTCGTGCGCGTCCTCGTGGACCGCTAGGCCGGCCGCGCCGGGCGGCGTGATGTACGCGTTCACTTGCGTGCGGTGGCCCAGGGTGATCTCGAGGTCCCGGCACAGCGCGGCCAGCGGCGGCCAGTACCGGTGCATGCCCTGCAACACGATGGTCGCCCCGTCGGCGAACAGGCTGACCACACCCGCTGGGTCGGCCAGGCCGGTGATTGGCTGCGAGCCGGTTCGGCCTCGCTTCGTGTACCGGCCGACCGGGATCGTCGCCCCGTCCTTGACCACGCGAAACATCGGGAGGCGGAGCGACATGGTCGAGATGATGTGATCGACGTCCTCGAAGCTCATGAGGTCGTCGAACGGTTGCGCGCTTCGATGGTGCAAGGCACGGCGGCCCCAGAACTCTGCTTCGAAGCGACGAACGTCGCCGACACAGCGCTCCAGGGCCGCCGTGGCCCGGCGAGCCGATGGGGCGGTCGTCACAAGCTAGCTGCCGCCCCCTGCTCCGCCCATGTCGTCGGTCTCCGTGCCGCCGGCTCCACCCATGTCGCCGGTCTCGGTGCCGCCCGTCTCCCCCATGTCGGTGGCGTCGGTCGTGTCGCCGGTGTCGGTGCCGTCGGTGTCACCGGTGTCGGTGCCGTCGGTGTCGCCGGTGTCGGTGCCGTCCGCATCGACGCCGGAGGGCTCCTCCCCTCCCGCACCGCCGGAGATCGTGACGATGTCCTCGTCGCGAAGAGGCCGATCCGTGTCTTCGTCCACGTTCGCCACCTCCTTCTGTCCGAGCCTTTCGGCTCCTCTGGTGCGCTCAGTGTATGTACCCAGCGCCAGGCCCGCTGTTCGCATACGGTTGGGGGGGGAATTGGTCGAACCCGAGCTGACGGGAACAAGGGAGGTTCGAATGGACGTAGCACGCCGCGACTCGGCCATCGGCTTGAACGGAGCCGGGCTTGCCATCGTGTTGGGTGGGATCGGCGCCCTGGTCGGCGCGTTGCTCGCGTGGATCCAGATCGGCGCGCCCGGATTGACGAGGCGGTTCGGTGGGGGCGGATCGCTGAACGTCCAGGGCACGGATCTGTTGGCCGGAAAGGTGACGCTCGGCGCCGGCATCGCCCTGATCCTCCTCGGCGTCGGGATGTGGTTCGTACGGGGCGGAAGCGCCAGACGCTGGCTGTCGGTGCTGGCCGTGGTGGCCGGCGGCGTCGCCGTGGGCGCGACGGTCGCGGCGTTCCACAAGGAGGGCCTGGGCCTGGCCAGCCAGATCCTGGGAAGCCTTCCCCGCCGAGGAGGCGGGCTGGGCCGGTTCCGC
>JBHELE010000161.1:0-9423 GCA_046263235.1 Actinomycetota bacterium | reverse complement strand
GGCCGTCCGGGCCGAGGCGGGAGGTCGGCGCCGTCGTCACCGGGCTGGTCGTCCGGGTGGCCCTCATCCTCTCGATCTTCGGCGTCGCCATGTACGAGGGCGGAGAGATCCTCCGGGCGCAGGTCCGGGCCCAGAGCGCGGCCCGCGCCGCCGCGGCCGTGGCCGCGAGGCTCTTCGATCAGACCCACGACCAGCCCAGGGCGTCCGCCCGGGCGGTCGAGGCCGCGCGCGAGGTCGATCGGAACGCCCACGTGAAGCGGATCGACTACTGGCCGGATGGCTCGGTCACCGTGACCGTGGCGAGAACGGCCCGCACGTTCGTGTCGCGGCACGTGTCGTTCCTCAAGCCATTCACGGTCCAGCGAGCCACGGAGCGCGAATCGTTGACCACGTAGTCTGTCGCGCCGCGTCGTCGGTTCGGTGCCCGCCCGGGGTGCTGGGTCCGAGAGGCCCGAAGGCCCATCGGTAGACTGGCCGCCCATGGGTCGCGTCGGTCTGAACCAACGCCTCGGCGGTCGGTATCTCGTCCAGGAGCACGTCGCCGACGGGGGCATGGCAACCGTGTGGAAGGCGCACGACGAGGTGCTGGCCCGCCCGGTCGCCATCAAGACGCTCCGGGAGCAGATGGCGGGAAAGGCCGAGTTCCGAAAGCGGTTCCACGCTGAGGCCGTCGCGGCGGCGCGCCTCAACCATCCAGCCATCATCAGCATCTTCGATACCGGGATCGACGGCCGGACCGCCTTCATCGTGATGGAGTACTTCGAAGGACGGACGCTGGCCGATCTGCTTCGAGAGCGGGGCCCGCTGGATGGGCCCACGGCGATCGGGCTGATCCTTCCGGTGCTGGACGCCCTGGCCTACGCGCACCGCGCCGGGGTCGTTCACCGAGACGTGAAGCCCGCCAACATCCTGGTCGGCGACGCCGGCCGCGTGAAGGTGGCGGACTTCGGGATCGCCAAGGCCCTGGCCGGCCACGATCTCACCACGACGGGGAAGGTCCTCGGCACGGTTCGGTATCTCTCGCCCGAGCAGGTCGGCGACGGCGGGGTCGATCCCCGGTCGGACCTGTACTCGGTGGGGGTCGTGCTGTACGAGCTCGTCACGGGGCGGCCGCCGTTCCAGGCCGAAACTGACATCGCCACCGCAATGATGCGCCTGACCGCGGATCCCACCCCGCCCCGCTCCGTCGTGCCGGGCCTTCCCCGATCGATCGAGGCGGCCATCCTGCGCGCCATGGCCCGCTCGCCTGAGGATCGCTTCCAGAGCGCGGAGAGCATGCGGGGAGCGCTGGAACGGTGGGCGGTCGCGGACGGCCCGACCCGCTCCGAGCCTCCGGCCGGCGACGGGCGGACCGGGTCGAAGGACGGTTCGATGTTCCGGTCGTGGATGCTGGTGCCCCTGTTGCTGGTGGTGGTGGCCGTGGCCGCGATCGTCGCGGCGGCGGTGGGCCGTCTGGAGCTCCCCGGCATCGGCAGCGAGGAGCCGACTCGAGGGACGTCCGCGGTCGCCAGGGTCACCATCGACGGATCTCGAGACTTCGACCCCTTCGGGACCGACGGCGGCGAGAACTCCGATGAGGCGGCGCTCGCCACCGACGGCGACCCCTCGACCGCCTGGTCGACCGAGCACTACACCACGGCCGACTTCGGTGGGCTGAAGCCCGCCCTCGGGCTGTTCGTCGACCTGGACGCCGACCGAGCGGTTTCTCGGGTCATGGTCACATCGGGTCTCACGGGATGGAGGTTTCGACTGCTGCCGGGCGCGCGGCCCGACCCGGACGCGGATCCTCTCCAGGCCGTGGACGGGTCGACCACGTTCACGGTCCCGCCGTCGGGCCGGATCGAGATCCTCCTCCGCCCTGCCAGAATCCAAGGGCTCATGATCTGGATCATCCAGCTGGCGCCGGACCCGGGCAGAGGGGGCGAATTCGCCGCGGACGTCCGCGAAGTCGCGATCTCGGGACCGCGCCGGTGAGCACCGACGCCCTCCTCGACCGGCCGGACACGGAGCTGGTGACCGAAGCGCGCGCCGGCAACCAGGCCGCGTTCGCCGAGCTAGTTCGGCGCCACGAGCGCCGCGTCTACAACCTGGCGTATCGAATGCTCGGCCGGGCCGAGGACGCCCGCGACGCCGCTCAGGACGCGTTCGTGTCGTGCTATCGAAACCTCAGGAGATTTCGGGGCGATGCCGCGTTCAGCACCTGGCTGCACCGAATCGCCGTCAACGCGTGCTACGACATCCTGCGGAAGCGGCCCCAGGAGGCGGTCGAGCTCTCGGAGGGACTGGCCGAGGGAGCGACGGCCGACCATGCCGATCCGACCTCCACCGGCGTAGACGTTCAGCGCGCCCTCGCCAGGATCGCGATCGAGTTCCGGGTGGTGGTCGTGATGCATGACGTCCTCGGGTATCCGTACGAGGACATCGCCGCCACGCTCGAAGTACCCCTGGGCACGGTCAAGTCGCGGCTCCATCGCGGCCGCGTGGCGCTTGGCGAGGAGCTCGGCGCGGCGGCTCGGATCGCCCGGACCCGGCGGGAACCCCAGCCCGCTCGGGCTCCGTCAAAGCGCTCGACCACGGTGCGCGGAAGGTCGCGGCGCTCGTGATCCGCACATCACGGCGATCGGGCTGGGAACTGAGATGAGACATCCGGACGCGTCACTGGCCGCCTACGTGGAAGGGACGGCCACCGCTCGCGAGCGGGCCACCGCCGAGAACCACCTGGCCTCCTGCGCGGCGTGCCGCCGAGAGGTGAAGCGGGCCAAGGCCGCCCGCGCCGCTCTGACGGCGCTTCCCGAGCTGGACGCGCCCGGGTTGGACCCCACGACCATCGTCGACGCCGCGGTCGCCGCTCGTGCCGCCCGGACGAAGCCCCCCCAGGCCGCAACGGCGCTTCCACTTGCCGACCTTGCATCGGTCGCGACGCAGGAATGGGCCCCGGCCGCTCCCGGGGCGGTCTCCGACGGTGTCCCCCCCGTCGAGGCGCCACCCTCCGACGGTGTGGAGGCACCCGCCGGGGGTCCGGTGGTGGCCGACACGGCGACCGACACGGCGACCGACTCGACGGCGGAGACGGGCCAGGTCACGGATCTCGAAGCCGTCCGCCAGCGCCGCGACCGGTCCCGGGCGTTGCGGCTGGCCGAGGCAGCGCTGGGGGCGGCGGCCATCATCGTCGCCGCCGTGCTGTTCCTGGGGCTGAGGAACGAGTCCGCCACGGACCTGGCGGCACGCGGGGAAGCGTCGTCTCCCCAGCCCGCCCCGCTGTCGGGCGTCATCGACTACACCCCGATCACTCTGACCGCCCACGCCAAGGCCTTGGCCGTCCAGATCACGACCTCCGGCGCCCTGCGCGAGGCGGCGGATGCGTCCCAGTCGACCAGCGCGCCGCTGGAGTCGAGGGGCCGCACGGATTCGGCGTTTCGCCCGGTGCAGCAGGAGGGCGTGACCTGCATCACCCGTGCCACGGAAGGGCTCGTTCGCGGGACCCGGGTGTACGAGGTCCAGCAGGCCCGCTATCTGGGCCAGCCGGCCTGGATCGGCGCCTTCATCGCCGACGCGGGCTCGCCCAGTCCAGAACTGCTCGTGGTGGCCGTTCCGATCGGGCAATGCACGCCGGAGCGCGTGCAGCAGCTCATCCGGGAGGGTCTGACGCCGGTCTCGCCCTCTCCCACCGGCTGACGGCCCGGGAAGCCTGGGAGGGCCGTCATTGTTGCTATGGGAAAATGCCGCCCGTGGAACAGCGTGACGTGGTGATCTTGGGGTCGGGGCCTGCGGGCCTCACCGCCGCACTGTACTCGGCGCGCGCGGACCTCAAGCCCCTCGTCCTGAAGGGAATCGATGCCGGCGGCCAGCTCATGCTGACCACGGAGGTCGAGAACTACCCCGGCTTCCCCGACGCGATCCTTGGACCCGACCTCATGGAACGCATGGAGAAACAGGCCGCCAGGTTCGAGGCGGAGCTGCTGCACCAGGAGGCGACCCGGATCGATCTGTCGGCGAGGCCCTTCGGCGTATGGTCCGGAGACGAGGAATGGCGTGCCAGGACGCTGATCATCGCGACGGGCGCCTCAGCCCGGATGCTGGGGCTCGAGTCCGAACGCCGCCTCCTCGGGCACGGCGTCTCGACGTGTGCCACGTGCGACGGGTTCTTCTTCCGCGGGCAGGAGCTGCTCGTGGTGGGGGGCGGCGACTCCGCGGTGGAGGAGGCGCTGTTCCTGACCCGCTTCGCCACCAAGGTGACGATCGTTCACCGGCGGGACGCGCTCCGCGCGTCGAAGATCATGCAGGACCGCGCCTTCGCCAACGAGAAGGTCGAGTTCCTGTGGGACTCGGTCGTCGATGAGGTGGTGGGCGACGGACAGGTTGCGGGGGCCCGGGTCCGGAACCTCAAAACGGGCGAGATCAGCGAGGTCCCCGCCGGCGGCGTCTTCGTGGCCATCGGCCACATCCCGAACACCAAGCTGTTCGAGGGTCAGCTCGAGATGAACGCCCAGGGCTACATCACCGTTCACGAGCCGAGCACTCGGACCAGCGTCGAGGGCGTGTTCGCCGCCGGCGACGTCGTGGACTTCACCTATCGGCAAGCGATCACAGCGGCCGGGATGGGCTGCGAGGCCGCCATCGACGCGGAGCGCTTCCTGGAGGCGGAGGGCCACTGACCGGCCCCCTTCGGCCCCTCGCCGTCGTCGTGATGGCGGCCCTCCTCGCGCCGGTCGTCGTCGTCAGCCCCTCGCGCGCCGCCGGAGCACCGCCCCGTGCCGCCTGGCAGGTGCGCCCGGCGTACTGGCGCCCGGTCGTGGTCGACGGGAAGACCTTCCCCGTGGCCAGGTCGAACGTCTTTTCGCTGCTCGAGTTCACGAACAACTGGCACGCGGTGCGATTGCGGCTGATCGACGGCAAATGGAAACCGGTTGGCGTTCATGAAGGGATCGACATCACGGCCGAGGAGGGAACGCCCATCCTCTCGATGACCGACGGGACGGTCGAGAACATCGGATGGCTGTTCTATTCGGGGATGCGGGTGGGCGTCCGCGGATCCGACGGCCGCTACTACTTCTACTGCCATCTATCGGCGATCGCCCAAGGCCTTCGCGAAGGCGACCCCGTACGGGCCGGCGAGATCATCGGCCGGGTCGGCAACACCGGCTACGGCCCTCCCGGGCACCGCGACGAGTTTCCCGCCCACCTCCACTTCGGTATCCAGGCCGGATCGGGCTGGGTCAATCCATACCCGACCCTGGCATCGCTCTACGACGCGGCGACCGTTCGGGCGGCCCGGGACCACGCCGCGCTCGACCGCCTCATCGCCTCGGGGGCCCGAATGGCGTGGGAGCGACGGGCGGCCCGAGCCTTCACTACCTTCGAGGGCTAGCCACGCCGTCGCCGCTGCTGCTGCCGCCGGAATAAGGGAGAGGGTCCGCCGCGTTTGGGGTATCGTTCAACGCGGTGCGCCCGGGGTGTGCCCAGGCTCCCGCCACCCAGGAACGGAGGGATTCGATGGGCGATAACGTCATACACGTCTCCGACCAGGACTTCCAGACCCAGGTCCTGGACTCCCAGGAGCCGGTGCTGGTCGACTTCTGGGCCGAGTGGTGCGTGCCGTGTCACATGGTTTCGCCCGTCGTGGAGGAGATCGCCCGCGATTACGGCGAGCGGCTGAAGGCCGCGAAGCTCAATGTTGACGACAACCCCCAGACGGCACGCCAGTACGGGGTCATGAGCATCCCGACGTTGATCGTGTTCAAGGACGGGCAGGAGAAGGCCCGCGTGGTCGGCGCGCGAGGCAAGGAAGCGATCGTGCGCGAGATCGAACCGCACGTCGCGGCGTAACGAGAGCGCCGACCGTTCCTCCTGCGGGTCGTTTGGCATTTCCGCTTGGTGGCGCGGTCCTCCGACACCCACAATGACCGCGTGAAGACGATCGGTCCCGGCGCCCGTGGCGAGGACGTCCGCGACGTCCAGGCGCGGCTCGGGGCACTGGGCTACCGAATCGACCCCGACGAGCACGGCGAGTTCGGCGAGACCACCGTCCTCGCCGTGCGGACGTTCCAGAACCAGCGACAGCTCCTCGTGGACGGGCTCGTCGGTGAGGACACGTGGCAGGAGCTGGTCGAGGCCAGCCACTCCCTGGGTGATCGAATCCTGTATCTCCGTCTGCCCCACTACCGAGGCGATGACGTCCGGGACCTGCAGCGGTGGCTCAACCTCCTGGGCTTCGATGCCGGCCGCGAGGACGGCATCTTCGGCGAGCGAACCGACCGGGCCGTCCGGGACTTCCAGAAGAACGTCGGCCTGGCGGGGGATGGCATCGTCGGCGCGGTGACCCTCTCCGCTCTCACCCGGGTCCGGCCGGTTGGCCCCGGGCCCGGAAGGGCGACGGTGCGCGAGGCCGAGGCCCTCCGTCGACTATCGGCCACGCTGGAGGGAGCGCGCATCGCCATCGACGCCGGCCACGGCGGTGAGGACGAAGGCGGCGCGGGGCCGGCCGGGCTGACCGAAGCCGAGGCCACCGCCCTGCTCGCCAGGACCGTCCTCGACCAGCTCGTGACCCGGCGGGCCGAGCCGTTCCTGCTCTCGCCCCCCGACTCCCGCGGTCCGATCAGCGATCGGGCGAGCGCCGCGAACGACCGCGGGGCCGAGGTGCTGATCAGCCTGCACCTGCACGCCGACCCCGACCCGGCGGTGGCCGGCGCCGCTTGCTATTACTACGGGCGCGGCGGCTACGTCTCCCAGGCGGGTCAGCGGTTGGCCGAGCTGATCATGGAGGAGTTGGTGGATTCGGTCAGGATGCCCACCCGGGGGGTCCATCCCAAGGCCCTGCCGCTGCTCCGCGAGACCCGGATGCCGGCGGTCCACATCGAGCCGGGCACGATCACGAATCCGGAGGAGGAGGCGAAGCTCCGGTCGGAGGCGTTTCGACACGACGTGGCGGTCGCCATCGCGAGCGGCGTGCAGCGGTTCTTCGACGGCGACGTCTCACGTCCCGCGCCGGCGCCTCCCGATGCGGCTGAGCACGAACCCGAGCATCGCCCCGAGCACGACCGCTCGGGCCGCGCGTAGGGCCTCCGCCCGCCGCGCGGACACGATCTACTCGGGGGCCAGCCCCGGCCCGGAGCCGATGATCTCGGAGATGATCCTCTCCAGGTCCTCGCGGGAGCCGAACTCGACGACGATCTTTCCCTTCCTCCGGCCCGGCGTGACGCGCACGCTGGTCTGGAGCTGCTCGGAGAGGATCTCCTCCACCTCCGCCACCCAGGCCTCCATGGGCGGCCGTTCCTTCTCCTTCGGAGGCTCGTCGCTCACCAACATGTAGGTGCGCACGAGCTCCTCGACCTGGCGGACCGACAGATCCTCCGCCACGGCGCGCAGGGCGACAGCCGAACGAGCCTCGTCGTCCGGAAGGCCGAGGAGCGCGCGGGCGTGACCGGCCTGGAGGCGACCGTCGGCGAGCAGGCGCTGGACGTCTCCGGGAAGCGACAGCAGCCGAATGGTGTTCGCGATGTGGGCCCGCGAGTACCCCAGGCGCTCGGCGACGGTCTCCTGGGTCACCCCAAGCTCTTCGAGGAGCTCCTGGAACGCGGCGGCCAGCTGGAGCGGGGAGAGGTCCTCGCGGTGGATGTTCTCGATCAGGGCCTCGCGGAGCGATTCGGTGTCGTCGCCCTCGCGCACGATCGCCGGGACCGACGCCAGGCCGGCCAGCCTCGCCGCACGGAGCCGGCGCTCCCCCGCCACCAGCTCGTAGCCGCCGTCGCGGGGGCGCACCACGACCGGCTGGAGCACGCCGACCTCGCGGATCGAACGCGCCAGTGCGGCCAGCGACTCCTCGGGAAAGTCCGTACGGGGCTGGCGTGGGTTCGGCGAAATGGCGCCGACGGGCACCTCCAGAAGACCCTGCTCCTGGGCGGCACCCGGAATGAGCGATGACAGCCCTCGGCCAAGGCCTCCTCTTTTCACCAGTGGCCTCCTTCGGTCGATTCCTCGTCGCCGCCGCCGACGTCCGCGCCGGCGTCTGGCCCCCACTCACCGGACGCGCCGCCGGAACTCCATCGCGGGACCGGTCCTGGCTCCTCCTCGTCCCGGGTCAGGGGCGGCACGTCCGGCGGCCCCGCGGTGCCGAGGTCGCTCTCCGACCGGGACCCGTCCTCGCCCTCGACGGCGACGCTCGCTCCGTCGTCGCGGGACGGGCCAGGCCCCGAGCCGAAGCCGTCCTCACCCATCAGCCTCGCCAGGTCCACGCCCTCGTCGGCCGGCTTCGCTCGAACCTCCTCTGCGAGCTTGCGGTACGCCAGGGCGCCCTTCGACGTGGGGTCGTACTGCGTGATGGGCTGGCCGTATCCCGGCGCCTCGGACAACCTCACGCTCCGGGGTATGACGCTCTCATACACCCGGGGACCGAAGTACGACCGGACCTCCGCAACGACCTGATCCGACAGCTTCGTGCGGGCGTCGAACATCGTGAGAAGGATCCCGGTGAGGCGCAGCCGCGGGTTCACGTTCTGCTGGACCAGGCGGACGTTCTTGAGCAGCTGCCCCAGCCCCTCGAGGGCGTAGTACTCGCACTGGATCGGCACGATGACCTCCTCCGCCGCCGTCAGCGCATTGACGGTGAGCAGGCCGATCGACGGGGGGCAGTCGAGCAGGATGAAATCGAAGTCGTGCTTGATGTCGTCGAGCGCCTTCGACAGCCGGGCCTCGCGGGCGAACTGGCTGACCAGCTCGATCTCGGCGCCCGCGAGGTCGATGATGGAGGGCAGCGCCCACAGCCCGGGAGTCGCCGTCTCCACGATGGCCTCCCAGGGATGCACTCCCTGCGTCAGGACGTCGTAGGTCGTCCGCTCGCGGGCGCCGTGATCAATCCCGAGCCCCGTGGAGGCGTTCCCTTGGGGATCCAGGTCGACGACCAGGACCCGCTCGCCGGCCTCTGCCAGGGAAGCCCCCAGGTTCACGGCGGTCGTGCTCTTCCCCACGCCGCCTTTTTGGTTCGCGATGGCGATGACGCGTCCCGGTCCGGGCGGGTGCGGCGCCCCGACGGCCGGCGCCGGCGTCGCCGTAGCGGTCTCGTCGCGACATGCGTGGTCGGGTGGCGCCAGGTCGTCGAGCGACGCCTCGTGCGCCGCCGCTTGGGACTGTGGGGATGCCGTCCAGCCGGTCGGCTCCTGCGGCGGGCTGAAGGCCGTCGTTGGCGGGTCGGAGCTGGGAGCCGGCTGGTCAGCCATCGTGCCTCACTCCGTCGTCGGTGGCCGCTCGAGACATCGAGACGATCGGACCGCGGTCCCCGCCCGTGCTTTCGTCGCAGTATGTCAGCCGAGCGCCCGCATGGCCCAGAGTCGTTTCGAAGGCCTGACTCCACGACCGGCCCGCATAGTAGAGCACATGTCCGCGCCGGTTCAACAACCGAGCGCACGCTTTCCACGTTTCAAGGGGCGG
>JBHELE010000160.1:0-5946 GCA_046263235.1 Actinomycetota bacterium | reverse complement strand
GTCGTCCACCGGTGAGGACGGTCGCTCCGGATCCCACGGCCTCCCGGACCCATTCGTCGATCCGGTCGAGTGCCCCAGGATCGATCACCGGCCCCACGTCGACGTCGGAATCCAGGGGATCGCCCACCTTGAGCGATTCGACCTGCTTGATGAGCCGGGCGACGAAATCGTCGTGCACTTCGGACTGGACGAAGACTCGCTGCACGGCGATGCACGACTGGCCCGCCTGGTAATAGCCGCCGATGGCCACACGCACCGCCGCGTGATCGAGGTCGGCGTCGGAGTGAACGATCACGCCGGCGTTCCCGCCGAGCTCCAACGTGGCGTGCTTCCGCGGGTCGATCCCCTTGAGCCTCCACCCGATGCCGGATCCGGTGAAGCTGAACTTCTTGAAGCGCCGATCCCCGATGAGCTTCTCCGCGCGATCCCCCGAGATGGGGATGACCGACAGCATTCCCTTTGGCAGATCCGTCTCGTCGAACAGCTCGGCCAGCGCCAGCGAGCCGAGCGGAGTCTGTCCGGCCGGCTTGATCACGATGGGGCTCCCGACGGCGAAGGCCGGCGCCACCTTGTGCGCCACGAGGTTGACCGGGAAGTTGAACGGCGTGATCCCGAGGGCCGGACCGACCGGGAACCGGCGGATCACGCCGAGGCGCGACCCCAGGGCCTCGTCGGTGTCCAGGCGCATGAGGTCCCCGCTGTCGCGGCGGGCTTCCTCGGCCGCCCACCGAAACGTCGACACGGCCCTCGCGGTCTCGACCCTGGCCCATTTGATCGGCTTGCCCCCCTCCCGCGCCACGGCCTCCGCGAGCTCTTCCCCCCGCTCGCCGATCCGGCGGGAGACGTGCAGCAGCGCTTCGGCCCGGACGTGCGCGGGAAGCGTCCTGGCTTTGTCGAAGGTATCGGCGGCGCGGGAGACGGCCCGCTCCACGTCCGCGTCCGAGGGCACGCCGACCTCCGCCACGAGGGACCCGTCGAAGGGGCTTCGGACCTCGAGGGACTCCTGGCCCGTGAGCCAGTCACCGGCGATGTAGAACGGTCTCTTCGTCATGCGCGCATCACCGCATCGACGTCCGCTGCCATCACTCCAGGGACGCCATGACGTGCTTGATGTTCGTGTACTCCTCGATCGCGTAGATCGACATGTCCTTCCCGTGACCGCTCTGCTTGTAGCCGCCGTGCGGCATCTCCGGCGTGAGCGGGATGTGGGTGTTGATCCACACCGTCCCGAACTGCAGCCGGCGGGACATCCGGAGAGCCCTGCCCACGTCGCGGGTCCACACGGAAGCGGCCAGGCCGTAATCGACGCGGTTCGCCCATTCCAGCGCCTGGTCCTCCTGTTCGAAACGCTGCACCGTCACCACGGGGCCGAACACCTCGCGCTGCACGATCTCCGAGGTTTGGTCGACACCGGCCACGACGGTCGGCCGATAGAAGAACCCCTTGCCGTCGATCCGAGCGCCGCCGGTCAGGATCTCGGCCCCGGAATCGCGGGCTCGGTCGACGAAGCCAGAGACCCTCTCGAGCTGCTCCTTCGAGACGACGGAGCCCATCTCGGTCTCGTCGTCGTACAGGTCCCCCAGCTTCATCGCTTCGACGGCCGGGACGAGGTCTCCCAGGAGCTTGCCGTAGATGCCGGCGCCGGCAAGGACCCGCGTGGCGGCCGTGCAATCCTGTCCGGAGTTGAAGTACCCGGCGATCTTGATCCACTCCACGGACGTCTCCAGGTCCGCGTCGTCGAACACGAGGACCGGAGCCTTCCCCCCGAGCTCCAGGTGCACCCGCTTCAGCGTGTCGGCGGCGTTTCGGGAGATGAGCTTGCCGGTGTCGACGTCACCGGTCAGCGAGACGATCCCCACGCCGGGATGGCGAACCAGGGCGTCCCCGGTTGGCTCGCCTTCGCCCGTGACGACGTTGACCACGCCGGGCGGGAGGATGTCCGCCGCCAGCTCGGCCAGGCGGAGCGCGGTCAGCGGCGTCCATTCGGAGGGCTTCAGCACGACGCAGTTCCCCGCGGCCAGGGCCGGTCCGATCTTCCAGATCGCCATGTACAGCGGGTAGTTCCACGGCGCGATCAGGCCGGCGACCCCGATGGGCTCGCGCCGGATGAAGCTCGTGTACCCCTTCATGTACTCGCCCGCAGAACGCCCCTCCAGGAACCGAGCGCCGCCGGCGAAGAACCGGAGGTGGTCGGAGATGACCGGGAGCTCCTCCGACATCGTCAGGGTGAACACCTTGCCGACGTTGTCGGTCTCGAGGCGTCCGAGCTCCTCGGCGTGCTCGTCGATGGCGTCGGCGAGCTTCAGCAACATCGCCTGGCGCTCCCCGGGCGTGGTGTCGAGCCACGTCTCCTCGAATGCGGTGCGGGCCGCCGTCACGGCCCGGTCGACGTCCTGGGCGGTTCCGTTCGGAACCTCGGCGATGACCTCGCCAGTGGCGGGGTTGACGACGGGCAACGCGCCATCCCCGGTGGAGCCGACCCACTCCCCGCCGATGAACAACTGGTGCTGCTTCACCGCGGTCGCCATGTCCCCTCCTCGCGGCTCGGCCGTGGTCGGCTCAGGCTATCCCTTTCGGATCGGGCGGGCAGGGCGCGCGCCGCCGGATCGTCCTTGCCCGGTTGTACGGTCAGGACAATCGCCTCGACTGGACCGGTCGTTCCCCGCGTCGCCGTCCGGAGCTGTCGCCCTGGCCGGCAGTCGTCGGCCGCCCCCCGGGCGGGATCCACTCCGCGGTCGTGAGCATGTCCCGCGCCCGCACGGCCAGGAACAGCTCCATCCGGTCGCGGGCGGATGAAAGGTCGCGCCCGGTCAGCTGTTCGACCTTGCGCATGCGGTACCGCAGCGTGTGACGGTGGACGAACAGATCCGCCGCGGCGTGCTCCCACCTCGCATTCCGCTCCAGGAACGCGCGGACCGACCGGACGAGATCGCCACCGTGACGGCTGTCGTATCGGTCGAGGGGGCCGAGCACGCTGTCCGCGAACGTCTGGAGGGCCTCGGGTTCCTGGAGCGACAGCAGCAGCTGATACGTCCCGAGATCCGCGACGTCCGCCTCCGGGCGGCCCTCGGTGCGACAGACCTGCAGCGCGTACCGGGCCTCTCGAAAGGCTCGCGGCAACGCGTCGACACCCGGCGCGGTGGCCCCGCCGCCGAGGACGGTGCCGCTCGAACGCTCGGCGACCGCCGCTCGGATCGTGGATACGAACCGGTGCGCATCGGGTTGCGACACCGCCAGCACCAGGTCCTCACGGGGGGACGTGAGATACGCGCGGGTCGAACCGGCCAGGACCTCGCCGCAGATCTGGGCGAGGTCCTCGGGCCGGTCCTCCCCAGCCAGGGCCGCCACGGCAAACGACGAATTCACGTCGAACCCGAACCGCCGGAGCGCCCGGGCCGCGTCGCGGCCCGATATCGTCCCACTCACCAGCTGATCCAGGAGGTCGCCTTTCAGACGTCGTTCGGCCTCCGACACCGCCCGGGCCTTGGACAGCTCCAGCGCAAGGAGGGCCAGAGCGTGGCTGGACACGATCCGGTCGAACTGCGTGAGCGCGTCGCCCTTTCCCACCGCCAGGAACGCCTCCACTCGGCCCTGCGATGACACGGGCTGAATGGCAATGTGCTGCCGGCCGTCGACCACTGACAGGCTGAACCGGAGCCCATCCCCGCCCGACTGCACTTCGGACCACACTCGAGCGACATGACCACGCGCCGCGGTCGGCGCCACCGCCAGGGGCGCTCCTCGCAGATCGAGCAGGATCGCCCATCCTCCGGTGCCCCGCGCCAGCGACGACACGATGCCGGTGACGCCCTCACCCTCGAGCACCACGCGCGTCAACGTGTGCTCGGCATCGAGCGACCGCGACAGCAGGTCGTACTGCTCGGCCGCCAGCCGCGTGAACACCGCCTCGGTGATCGCGATGAACGGCATGGCGTACGGCACCGAGAAGACCGGGAAGCCGGCCCGATCGGCCTCGTCGAGCAATGCCTTGGGGACCCGGCGGTGGGAGAACCCTAGACCGAAGCCGAGCCCGGCCAACCCGGCGTCCACGAGCCGCTCCACGTACCGCCGTTGCTGCGCCGGCGATCGGCCGACCCCGATCCCGGTCGTTAGGAGGACCTCGCCACCCTTCAGCCAGGGCGTGGGGTCCTCGAGCTCGCTGACGTGAACCCAGCGAATGGTGGCGGTCAGGCCACGCCCACCGGCCATGAGATCGAGATCCAATCCAGGCGTTCGCAGAAGGTCCCGGACGGTCAGCACCACGGCGGAATTGTACGGTTCGTACAACTGCGTTCGTGGGTTCTCCCGTGCCGTCCCTCACGGTCGGCCGGCCCATCGACCACACTCGACGCTCATCGGGAGGACCGTCGATGCAGATCGAACAGGAACGCCGCCTGAGGACGGAGATTCCCGGCCCGGCGTCGCGCGCGCTCCTCGAGCGGAGGGCGGCGGCGATCCCGCGGGGAGTGTTCCTCACGGTACCCGTGTTCGCCCGCCGCGCCTTCGGGGCCATCGTGGAGGACGTCGACGGCAATCGCCTGATCGACCTGGGAGCGGGGCTCGCCGTCCTGAACCTCGGCAACAGCGCGCCGCCGGTCCAGGAGGCCATCCTCGACCAATCGGATCGCCTCACCCACACCTGCCATCACGTCCTGGCGACGGAGCCATACGTCGAGCTGGCCGAGCGGTTGGCGGCGCTCGCGCCGGGGGGCGGCCCGAAACGAACACTGTTCGTCAACTCGGGAGCCGAGGCCGTCGAGAACGCCGTGAAGATCGCCCGGCACGCCACCGGCCGCCAGGCCGTCGTGGTAGTCGACCACGCGTTTCACGGCCGCACGCAGCTCGCGATGACGATGACGGCGAAGGTCGGATACAAGCGAGGGTTCGGTCCGTACGCGCCGGAGGTCTACCGCGTGCCGTTCGCGTATCCCTACCGCTGTCCGACCGGAGGATCGAGCCCGAGCGAATGTGCCGAGCGGTGCGCCGGCCGGGCCATCGATCAGATCGAGAAGCAAATCGGATCGGATCACGTCGCATGTCTCGTGGTGGAGCCGGTGCTGGGCGAAGGAGGCTTCGTCGTCCCCGCCTCGGGGTTCCTTCCGGCGCTGGCCGAGTACTGTCGCGACCGGGGCATTCTGTTCGTCGTCGATGAGGTCCAGACCGGCATCGGACGGACCGGACAATGGTTCGCCATCGAGCACGAGGGAATCGAGCCCGACCTTCTCACGGTGGCGAAGTCGCTCGGCGGTGGACTCCCGTTGGGCGCTGTGGTCGGACGGGCGGATGTCATGGATTCGGTCGTCCCGGGGGGCCTGGGAGGGACGTTCGGAGGGAACCCGCTCTCGTGCGCCGCGGCGCTCGCGGTGCTCGACACGATCGAACGCGACGGCCTCCTCCCGAGGGCCCGTCGCATTGGCGACCTGATGTTGAGCCGGCTGCGGGAGATGAGCGAACGGTTCGGTCTGATCGGCGACGTCCGAGGGCGGGGGGCGATGGCGGCCGTCGAGCTGGTCGAGGACCCCGACAGCAAGGCGCCGGCGAGCGCCGCCGCCGGCCGCATGATCGAGCACTGCTATCGACAGGGAGTGATCGTGCTGAAGGCCGGGACCTACGACAACGTCGTCAGGTTCCTTCCGCCGCTTACCATCGAGGAGTCGCTGCTGGCCGAGGGTCTCGACGTCGTGGAAAAGGCCCTGGCGGCGGCGGAGGAAGGAGTGCCGTGAGCGGCCTTTCGGACAAGGAGACCCAAGCGGCCTTGGCGGAGCTCCCGGGATGGCGCGTCGTCGACGGCGAGCTGGTGAAGAATTTCAAGTTCGGCACGTTTCGAGAGGCCATCGCCTTCATCAACCGGATCGCCGACAAGGCCGAGGCGGCCGACCACCATCCCGACCTCACGAACCACTACAACCGCGTCCGCGTGGCCGTGCACACGTGGACCGAGAACGC
>JBHELE010000159.1:0-3654 GCA_046263235.1 Actinomycetota bacterium | reverse complement strand
TCCCCAACCTGGTGAGCCCGCTGGGGGTCTTCCTCCTCCGCCAGTACATGAAGTCCGCCGTCCCCGACGAGCTGATCGACGCGGCCCGGGTCGACGGCGCCGGGCACTTCCGGATCTACTGGAAGGTCGTGATGCCGCTCTCCAAGCCGGCCCTGGCGGCCCTGGCGATCTTCAACTTCCAGTTCTTCTGGGAGGACCTCTACGGGCCGCTGATCATCATCTCGAACCCGGACCTGTACACGCTCCCGCTGGGCCTGGCGCTGTTCCAGGTCGGGAACCGGACCGTCTGGAACCTGGTGATGGCCGGCTCGGTGTTGGCCACGATCCCGATCATCATCGTCTTCCTCATCTTCCAGCGGCAGTTCGTCCGCGGGATCAGCCTGTCGGGGCTCAAGGGGTGAGGCCGTGCCGGCTCGTCTGCGAACGGCCGGCCGGCGCGCCGCCGAGCTGGCGGGAGCGCTCGTGATCCTGGCGGGGTGCACCACGGAATCCCGGTCACAGGCGGCCGTCGCGATCGATGGTGGCGGTGGCGACGTCTGGGCCTGGAACGTGGACCTGCGCGGGGCGGCGACGGGTTGCCGAGGCGTCTCGTTCGAGGTGAACGGCTCCGTGGCCGCCACGGACGTGCAGGAGCGGGCGCGCCGCTTCACCGCACGGGTCCCGCTCGAGGAGGGGCCCAACGAGATCGTGGCGGTGTGCGCCGGCGAGCGCTCCGCCCCCGTGACGTACGCCGGCCGCCTGACGCACCGGCCAACCGCGCGGGTCGTGCCGTCGCTCGACCGGGGCCTCGTGGTCCTCGACGGCAGCCGATCCCGCGAGGACGCCCGCGACCCGGCCACGATCGAGTCCTTCCGGTGGAGCGTGTCGCCCGATAACCCGGCGCCGATCCGGCTGGAGCCCTCGACGGACGATCGCCCGATCATCCGGGTCCGCCCTCCGTCGGAGGACGGCGAGTACTACGTCTGGCTGGAGGTCACGGATGCCGCCGGCCGGACCGACCGGGCGGGCACCTACTTCGTCATCGAGGGGGGCCGCGCCCGGATCCCCGACTTCCGCCGGGAGAACCCGGCGTGGGTCGACCGCGCCGTCGTGTACGGCGTGATCCCGCCGCTGTTCGGGAGTAACCCGCTGCACGGCGTCGAGCGGCGGCTCCCCTACCTGAAGGAGCTGGGCATCGACGCCCTCTGGCTCTCGCCGATCAACGGGACGCCGCCCGGCGACTTCGGCTACGCGGTGACCGATTACTTCGCGGTCCGCGAGGACTACGGCACCGGGGCGGACCTCCGGAGCCTGGTGCGGACCGCTCACCGGCTGGGGATCCGCGTGCTGATGGATTTCGTCCCGAACCATACGTCGGCGGAGCACCCGTACTTCCGCGACGCCGAGCGGCTCGGCGAGCGCTCGCACCACTGGGACTATTACGACCGGCGGGCCGACGGGACGCCGACGCATTACTTCGACTGGACGCACCTGCCGAACCTCAACTACGAGAACCCCGAGGTCCGACGGTTCATGCTCGCGGCCTTCTCGTACTGGGTCCGGGAGTTCGACATCGACGGGTTCCGGGTCGACGTGGCCTGGGGCGTGAAGATGCGGCGGCCCGACTTCTGGCCCGAGTGGCGGACGGAGCTGAAGCGCATCAAGCCCGACCTCCTACTCCTGGCAGAGGCGTCTGCACGGGACGGCTTCTACTTCGAGGAGGGGTTCGACGTCGCCTACGACTGGACGGAGGAGCTGGGCCACTGGGCGTGGGGCGGGGCGTTCGACGCGCCGGAGGTGATCGCGGACTGGCTGGACCGGGCGCTAACCGCCGAGGGCCGCGGCTACCACGACGACGCGCTCATCTTCCGGTTCATGAACAACAACGACACCGAGATCCGGTTCGTGGACCGCTACGGTCCGGATGTGACGAAGGTGGCCGCCGCCATGCTCCTCACGCTGCCCGGCGTGCCCCTCGTGTACACGGGCGACGAGATCGGCGCCAGCTACCTCCCCTATTCGACGCTGAACCCGCTCGTGTGGAGCAACGACCGATTCGACCTCCGCGACTACTACCGGCGCCTGATCGCCCTGCGCCACGACGTCCCGGCACTGCGCTCGCGCGCCTGGCAACCGGTGGCGACGGACCCCGGCGGCTCCGTCTACGCGTACCTGCGGTGGGCGGAGGACGACCCGCTGGTCCGATTCGATGGCGGCGACCGCGGTGAGCCGGTCCTGGTGATCCTCAACTACCGCGGCGCCACGGCGGTGACAGTCGGGGACGACGACCGCATCGCCCGGATGACGGCGGGCGGCACGGTCGTCGATCTCCTCTCGGGACGGACGTTCGCCGTCGACCCCTCGAGGCCGCTGACGGTCGACGTGCCGGCGAAGTCGGCGCTGCTGCTTACCGTGCCGGGGGAAGCCCCGTGAAGCGCGCCGTGCTGACCGCCCCGGAGTCGTGCCAGATCGTCGAGGAGCCCGTCCCGGAGATCGGTCCCGAAGAGGTTCTACTCCGGGTGGCGGCCTGCGGGGTCTGCACGTCGGAGCTCGACATGTACCGCGGGCTGGCCGGCGGGGCGGGCCACGCGACTTACCCGTGGGAGCCGGGGCACGAGATCAGCGGGGTCGTGGAGAAGGTCGGGGACCGGGTCCAGACGTTCTCCGTCGGCGACCCCGTGGTGGCCTGGATCCCCATGCGCGGCTATGCCGAGTACGTCGGGGTGAAGGCGGAGTTCTGCCTTCCTGCCGCCGGCGTGCCACTCCACCTCGCCATGGCCGAGCCCCTGGCCTGCGCCGTGAACGCCGTCGAGCTGGCCGCGCCCTCCCTCGGCGACGACATCGTCCTGATCGGCGCCGGCTTCATGGGCATCCTGATCCAGAAACTGGTCATGCTGCGCGGCCCCCACCGGCTCGTGGTGGCCGACACGCGCGACGACGCGCTCGAGCGAGCCGCCTCCCTGGGCGCCACCCGGACGGTGAACGTCCTGCGCGAATCGCTGCCCGACGTCGTCGGCGAGCTCACGGAGGCCCGCGGCGCGGACGTCGCCTTCGAGGCCACCGGGGTCCAGGCGGCGCTCGACGTGCTCGGCGAGGTCACCCGGATGAGCGGCACGGTGGTGATCGCCGGGTACCACCAGGGCCCGCCACGGACGCTTCCGCTCGGCGACTGGAACTGGATGGCGTTCCGCATCGTGAACGCGCACTTCCGCGAGCTGACGACGATCATGCGCGGGATGGGCATCGGCATGCGCCTCCTGACCTCCGGGCGCCTGTCGATGGACGGCCTGGTCACGCACCGGTTCCCCCTGGAGGAGATCGACCGGGCGTTCCGGACGGCGATCGACAAGCCGCCCGGCTTCGTGAAAGCGACGGTGGAGCCCTGATGAGCGACGAACGCGCTGAGCGGCGCGACCCGTCCGACGCGCTGCGGAGCCCCTCCCGGGACTTCGCGATCCTCCCGTTCTGGTTCCTGAACGGCGAGCTGGATCCCGAGGAGATGCGTTGGCAGCTCCGCGAGCTGCGCGCGAAGGGGATGCGCGGAGTGATCCTCCACGGCCGGTACGGCCTGGAGACCCCGTACCTCGGCGACACGTACCTCGACCGCATACGGCTGGCCACCGATGAGGCCACGGGCCTCGGGTTGGAGACGTGGATCTACGACGAGATGAACTG